>JAGTQI010000027.1 GCA_018396955.1 Candidatus Bathyarchaeota archaeon
TAGCCACAAGCACATCGCATTTTCTAACAGCTGGAAAGCCTATCCGACTGTCCGATATTATTACTTCGCTTTTAGCAAGGCTTCCACGGGCTTCTGCACCATAACTTTGTGTTTGCACAACATTCTTCCCTTCAAAGGCAGCTGCCTTTCCCAAAATTTGCCCTGCCAATACAACACCTTGGCCGCCATGCCCCCCAATTATAATTTCAATTCTTTTAGGCATTTTTCTGCGCCTCCCTTAAAACCGCGTAAACACTTTCAACGAGGGTCAGCCTCCTTCTTTGGATGAACTCGCCTACGACGATTTTGCTTTCAAGCTCTCCTTTGCCCATTTTTTCCGCTTCTGCAACTGGAACAGCGTTTTCCTTAAACCACTTCAGCATTTCCCCAACATTTTTGAAGCCGGCTCTTCTGCCATAGGCTGTTGGGCATTGAGTGACAACCTCAACAAATCTGAAGCCGTCCATTTGAAGCGCTTTCTTAAAGCACTCTCTAAGCTCTTTTTGATGGGCGGTTGTCCACCTTGCCGAGTAATTGGCTCCCGCAACAGCCGCAAGTTTAGCCGCATCTAACGGATGCTCAAAACTTCCATAAGGAGTTGTGGTTGTCCTCGTCTTTAAAGGCGTTGTCGGAGCCACTTGACCACCGGTCATGCCGTAAATCATGTTGTTGCCCATTATGACAAGAATATCAGTGTTTCTCCTTGCAGCATGCACAAAGTGGCCCATGCCAATCCCGACAACGTCTCCGTCTCCGCCGAAAACAACCACATGCAAGTCCGGCCGCAGAAGCTTTATGCTTGTGGCAACTGGGATGCTTCTTCCGTGCAGCGTGTGGACGGAATCTGCCAAATAATATGGCGAGGGTATCCACGAAGAACAGCCAATCCCACTGACGAAACAGAATTTTCTAAAATCGTCATAGCCAAGCTCAAAAACGGCCCTTAAAAAGGCGTCGCTGAGGGCGTATAACCCGCAGCCTGGGCAGAAAGGAAAACGTAGCCCCGGCCGCAAATAGTTGGTGGTTGAAAATGTTCTTTCGCCCATTCTCATTTTGTCTCCTTCAAAATTTTCTCTAAAATTTCTTCTGGTGTGATAAGTTCGCCACCGCCTATCTTGTTGAGTGGAACAACCTCCGTGTAGCCAGCAACCCTCTTAACCTCGTTAACTATTTGCCCCAAATTCATTTCTGGCACAATTATTTTTTCAGAGTTTTCCGCAAGTTTTTGAACTGGTTTTTCTGGGAAGGGCCAGAGGGTTTTTAGGCGGACGTAGCCGACTTTTACGCCCCTTTTTTCTGCTTCTTCAACAGCCTCGTAGATTGCCCTTGAGGTGATGCCGTAAGCCACTATTCCCACCTTGCAGTCTTCGATGTTGTAGCTTTCCACCTGTACAATGTCGTCCAAGTTCTTCCTTATCTTATTGTTAATCGCTTCTATCATCCGCCTATGCGTCACCGGGTCGGCGGTAAACCTAACCCCCTTCTCATCGTGAGTTGAGCCAGTAACAGCCACATTAAACCCTTCGCCTATGGATGGCATGGGCGCCACACTTTCCAAGCCGAAGAAGACTTGCTCTCCAGCCTTTGGCTTTTTGCGGTTAACTATTTCTATGCTTTCCAGAGGTGGTATAACCAAATGCTCCCTAAGATGCACTGTGGTTTCATCCGTCAACAAGGTGACTGGCGTGCGATATTTTTCCGCGAGGTTAAACGCCCTAATAGTAAGCTCAAAAACTTCTTGGACGGAGTTAGGGCACAGCGAAACAGCCGTATAATCGCCATGGGTTCCCCAGCGAGCCTGCATAACATCGCCTTGCGCACACTTCGTCGCTTGCCCAGTGCCAGGACCAACCCTCTGAACGTCGACGATGACGCATGGTGTTTCAGTCATAAAAGCCCAACCGATGGTTTCCTGCATCAAACTGAAACCCGGACCTGAAGTGGCGGTCATGGCCTTAACCCCACACCAGCTTGCGCCAACAACAGCCCCTATAGAAGCCAATTCATCCTCCATTTGTAAGAATATACCGCCAACCTTTGGAAGGTGCGCCGCCATATGCTCAGCAATTTCATTAGCTGGCGATATGGGATAACCAGCAAAAAACCTGCAGCCAGCAATTAACGCAGCTTCTACGCATGCTTCGCTTCCTTGCAGAAAGGTTCTTGTCCCATTTTTGTTATCCATTTTGGCACCCGTTCAAAATGGTCTAATGCTTTTGCATTTAGGGACTGTTGATGGTATTAAGAGTTTTTACCTCGTCTAGTTTAGAAGGCATAGACTTTCGCGACATCCTTCAATGTTTGCACGGGAAAATAAATGGAGGTTATTGAGTTAAAGTGACAGTTTTCGATAGTTGTTGCGCCACATCCTTTAAGCCAAGCCTCTCAAAGGTTGTCAGCGTCGGTATTCCCCTTTTATCCCATCCACGTTTCGCATAATACATGTCAAGAAGCATGTCAAACCTCGTTTGGTCAAGCATTTTGCCCTTGTGGGGACCCTTTGTGATGGGCTCTGTAAACCAGCGTTTTGGCGGGTAATCCATTAGGCGACTCCAACTTTGGCCGAACTCCCGTACCCAGAAGGCCCTTATTAAGGCGTATATCCTGTCAGCTACTCTATAAAGCATGTCTTCAAGCGTCACCTCCATGCCTGTGGCCATCTTCATAAGCCTCGGGTACCACTCCAGCGGAAAACCAAGTTCAATCCATGGAAGTCGGCATGAAACAAGGGATTCAAACATTCCTCCCCTTATCCTCTGAAATTCTATTACCTTATCCACTTTGGCTTCCGTGTATCCTTCTCTGTCCGTTCTTATCTCCCATGCGATGACCCAAGCCTCTTTATGGTGAGCTCCTATAGATGATGTTGCAAAGGCGAGGGTCATCCCGGGAACTGTGTGGCAATCATAGGCTGACACTTCTAGTCCTTTAACGTGTATTGCCCAATTTTGCGAGTCTCCGCCGAGTTTTTGGCTTGCCCGCATAACTCCTTCAGCTAATAGATTTCCAAGCTCCTCCCTTCGATATGCAATATCATAAATTAGGGTTTTCACTTTCTCAAAGTCTCCCCATTCTATTCCATCCTTAACCAGTCCTTTCTCTGTTGCTTCCATCGCAAATCCTATAGTGTTGCCCAATGAAATGGTGTCTATGCTAAGTTCATCTGCAATCCTATTTAGAACAGAAACTTTTCCGAGATGCCCTAATCCAATGTTTGAGCCAAGCATGGCGACATTCTCATAGTCAAGCTCGGACTCTCTCCCTTCGCAGTCGAGTACAACATTTCCACACGCCATATTACAGTAGGGGCATCCTCTGCGTTTAACTTTAGCCGCCTCCATCGCGAACCCGTTTATAAGATTGGCAAACTCAAAGACGCCCTCCCTGAAGTTGTATGTGGGTAAGACGCCGTTCTCATTAGCCCAATCTATTGTTGCCATCGTCCCCTGCCTTATCCAGAAGCCATAATTGTCTCTGCTTTTAATATCGTCATAGGCCTCCTTAGCAAGCTTATCATAACCCTCGGGATCCGCTAAAGGAATATCCCTTGAACCCTTAAAAACTATGGCTTTAACCTTTTTAGAGCCCATAACAGCACCCATTCCGGGTCTGCCGCCAGCTCGTCCCTCTTGCGAAACAACAGTTGCATATCTAACCATGTTTTCTCCGCCGGGGCCTATAACGAGTACTCCAACGTCTTTTCCATGCACCTCTTTAAGCTCCCTCTCCGCTTCAAAAGTTGTTTTGCCCCATAAGCCATCCGCGCTTAAAATGTAGCCCTTCTCCCCCTCCACGTAAATATAAACGGGTTTCTCAGCTTTTCCATCAACAACTAAGGCGTCAAAGCCAGCCCTACGCATTTGAACAGCAGCCATGGTTCCAACATTTCCATCTCCATAACCACCAGTAAGTGGACTTTTAGCAGCTATAACCAGCTTCCCCAAGCTTGGTCCCGGAAGACCTGTCAATGGTCCAGCAGCGACTACAAGCTTATTTTCAGGACCAAGAGGATCCGTTCCTGGTTTTAACTCGTCGAAGAGAATTTTCGCCGCGAAGCCTCTTCCACCAATATATTTTAATGCAAAATCAGCGTCGTACTCCTCGACTTCAACTTTTTTCTTTGAAAGGTTTACCCTTAAAATTTTGCCGTTCCATCCATACATTTCTCTCACCGCTTAAGCACGCTTATTTTCTCCTAAACCTTTAAAATTTTGTGCTCAAGATTTTTATATTCAACATGTTCTAACAATAATCTCCGCGTGAGGAATCCGTATGAAAGTTGGAAAGATAATAACGGTTGTTGAAACTCATTCTTCTGGAGAAACAACCAAGGTTGTGGTGAGCGGCTTCCCACGTGTTCCTGGCAAGACAATGTGGGAGAAAACGCAGTACTGCAAAAAACACCTTGACGACTGGAGAAAAGCGCTTATGATGCAGCCAAGAGGCTTCTCGGGAATATTAGGCGCCATAATTACTGAACCAGCAAATCCGAGGGCAGACTACGGTGTGATATTTACATACACCGGCGGATACTTCAACTCTTGTGGAGACAGCACCTTCAGCGTGGCAAAAGTTTTGATTGAACAGGGCATGGTTGAGGTTAAGGAGCCAATAACAGAGATAACTCTCGACACAGCCGCCGGACTTGTCAAGGTGGAGGCAAAAGTTGAGGGAGGCGAAGTTCAGGAAATATCCTTTGAAGGCATTCCATCCTTCTATGAAGGTGCAAAGAAAGTCAAAGTTCCAGGGTTCGGCGAAATCGATGTAGATCTGGCTTTTGGAGGGCTTTATTACGTATTTGTTAATCCGGATGATGTCGGCGTCCAAGTCAAGCCGGAAAATGCACGTGAGCTGATCCAAGTCGGAATGAAAATACTTAACGCCGCGAACGAGCAAATAAAAGTAGAGCACCCAGAAAACCCAGAATTAAACAAAATTGAACTTGTAACCTTCTCAGCCAAGCCAATAAAATCTGAACATCATGCTAGGCATGCAAACGTCTACGCGGATACAATATGTGTCTCACCAGCCGGAACCTCTGTCAGTGCCAAGTTGGCCACGCTTTGGGCTAAAGGAAAATTCAAGACGGGAGAACGCCTAATCGTTGAGAGTCTAGTTCATCCAGACTTAACGATGATAGGCGAAATCTGCCGAGAAACAAAAGTTGGCAAGTACAAGGCGGTAGTGCCAAAGCTCTCTGCAAGGGCATATATTATAGGTTTACAGCAGTGCATACTAGAAAAAGATGATCCGATAAAATATGGCTTCTTGCTGAGTTAGAAGCCCCCTTTTCAATGCTTTTTCTTAACGACGCTGACATCCAACGCCTCATGACAATGTTAGAAGCCATAAACGCTGTCAAAGAAGCCTTCAAAGAGCTGTATTTTGGGAAGGCAGTCCTGCCGGAGCGAACAACCCTCAAGTTGAAAAATGGAACATATCCCAAACGAGCGCATACCTAGGAGAGAAAAATCGATAACGTTTAGTAAACAGCGACTTTGGCAACGCCCTTGACCTTCAAGAATTCTGGGATAAGCTCGCCTGGAACCTTCTTCTCCACAATGAGCGTTAGCTTCGGCTCTGGAGAGAGTTCTGGATCGTCAACTATCGCCTGTCTTATGCTTAGGCCGTTTTTTGCAAGTATCATGGCTGAGTTCGCCAATATGCCGGGCATTCTGGCGTCTACTGGGGTGATTTCCACTACGCCAAGCTCCAAGTGTTTTGCTATCTCTTTTAAGGAGTGCCCCGCCGACCTTAAGCCTTCGAATATTAGGCGAAGTTCGCGGTTCGCCCCTATAGCGTTTATTGTCTCGTTTACTGTTCTTCTGTCCACGTCAGCCACTCTTGCTATGCGAGTTGGCGGAATCTCTATCTCATTTAAGTATATTTTTCCATTTTTTACGCTTAGTCCATTTTCTACAAGGATTCTGGCTACTTTTAGTCGTTCTGGATGGTTTTCAAAGTGCTTCTTTATGGTGTTCCACATTTCCTGTTTCCTAATGTACTTTTTTGTGCAATAAAGTATAAATATGTTCAGTACTTATTATGTACTTAAATGCACTAAAATATGCATTGGTGAATCACAATGGACTTTAAGGCTCAGAAAAGTGAATACTTTACAACGTTAGACATGGATGAGATCCCCACAGCATGGTATAACATTCAAGCAGACCTGCCAGAGCCGCTTCCACCGCCGTTAGACCCTACAACTCTAAAACCCATAGACCCAAAACTCTTAGAAAGGATATTTGCAAAAGAACTAATTAGGCAAGAGGTTTCCACAGAACGCTTTATAAAAATTCCAGAAGAAGTTTTAGATGCCTATTTGCGGCTGCCTCGTCCAACGCCGCTTTATAGAGCTAGAAGACTTGAAAAGTTTTTGAAAACTCCGGCGAAAATTTACTTTAAGTGTGAGAATTTCAGCCCGACCGGAAGCCATAAGACAAACACTGCCATAGCCCAAGCCTACTATAACAAGGAACAGGGCATAAAAAGGCTTGTAACGGAAACAGGTGCTGGACAGTGGGGCACAGCCCTCGCCTTTGCATGCACAATTTTCGGTTTAAAGTGCCGCATATACATGGTTCGCGTAAGCTACCAGCAGAAGCCTGGAAGAAGAACCATAGCGCAGTTGTATGGTGCTGAAATGTTTCCTTCACCTAGCGATCAGACAAACTTTGGCAGAAAGCTCTTGAGGGAGAACCCAAATCATCCGGGAACTTTAGGAATCGCCATAAGCGAAGCCATAGAAGATACTGTAACGCATGAGGACACAAGGTATTCTTTGGGCTCTGTTTTAAACCATGTGCTGTTGCACCAGACCATAATAGGCTTAGAAGCCAAAAAACAGTTTGAAATTATTGGCGAGTACCCGGATGTTGTTTGTGGATGCATAGGCGGAGGCTCTAATTATGCTGGTTTCTGCTACCCATTCATGATGGACAAGCTTAAGGGCAAAACTGAAACTGAGTTTGTGGCTTGCGAGTCTAAGGCTGTTCCCCACACAACCAAAGGAGTTTACACATACGATTTCGGCGACACAGCTGAAATGACGCCACTACTTAAAATGCTTACAATAGGGCATGGCTATGCATGTCCCCCAATACACGCTGGAGGCTTAAGATACCATGGCATGGCACCTTCGATATCCTACCTAATCTATAAAGGGTATATGCGTTCAGTAGCCTACCACCAAACCGAGGTCTTCCAAGCAGCTCAAATTCTAGCTCAAGCAGAGGGGCTCATAATAGCGCCTGAAACAGCCCACAGCCTAAAATTCGTCATAGACGAAGCCTTGCGGTGTCGAAAAACTGGCGAAAAGAAGGTCATAGCCATGAACTACAGTGGACATGGACTTTTAGATTTAGGCGCTTACGAGCAGTTCTTGGCCGGAAAACTCATGGATTATGAGCCCGAAAAAATCGAGGTTCCAACTATTGTTGAATAACCTTTAAAGGGCGGCAGACAAGTGGCAACCACAACCCAAAACGAAAAGGTAGAAGATTTTAAAATTGAGCTTTTTACCAATTGACGCTTTGAAGCCTCACGAGAAAGGCTCCCCTTTGTATTTGGAGATGCTAAAAAAAGAGATTCTACGGGACGGTGTTCTAAAATATCCGATAATTGCCGATGAAAAAACAAATGTTATACTTGACGGGATGCACCGGTGGCTTGCTCTAAAAAGTTTGGGCTACAAACAAATACCAGTTCTCCGCGTTAACATTTTCCAAAATCCCCAAATTCGCATCGGTAGGAGGCGCATCCACCGCTACATTGGAAACTCTAACCCTCCCATAACAGCCGAAAACGTGATTGCGGCGGCGCTGAGCGAAAAGCTTATGGAACCCCGCACCACAAGACACTTTTTCCCTTTCCTTAAACCCCAAAAAATCAACTATCCACTAGATGCGTTGGAAAGGCGTAAACCACAAGACGTTTCCAAATACCTCGCAGAAATGACGCCAGAGGAAAGCAGACAAGCCATAAAAGGCTGGCTTGAGGAAATATCCGAAGAACTCGAATTTCTAAAACAGAGAATAGAAGAAGTGGAAAAGGAAAGAGGGGAATTCATAAACAGAATCAAAAACCTAAACGCAAACAACCATAACCCTTAAACTCCATATTCGCCCTGCTAACCCTTTCATAATGATGCGAAAAACTATAGAGGGGGTATGGTATGCAAAGCCTTTCAGCCACAAATATGACAGACTTACAAGGCAAGGGAAGACAAAATCTTAATATTTTTAATACGTATTTTCGCTTCGGTAAAAATGGCTTATAATATGATTAGAGAAACTCGCATCGATGATGTGCCTTTCATTGTCGACATGATATGGTCAGCTGCCAATGAGGAGTTTTTTATCCTATAGCTCTTTCCTGTCGAAGAGTTTAGAAATTTTGCATTTAAAAATCCGCCAGAAGGTTATCTGCGCCTGGTTTGTCAGATTAGAATGAAATTGCGGGTTATGTTGATTCTCGTGTTAGGGTTAGGTCATATTTTAGGAATCTACGTAAAACCATGTCATCGTATAAAGGATGTAAGAAAGAGGCTTATAGACAAAATTAGATAGTTTCATGAGGTAAGGATGCCACAAGGCAAGGCTTAAAGTCTTCGCAGACAATCACAACGCAATTGAATTTTATGCCCGCCTTAACTTTGTTCAAGAAGATTTTCTCCGCCAAGATGAAGGAAAAAAGACATAATCATATGAGCAAGTTCTTAAACAGAAAATTATATACAACAAGCGGAGATATCTCCATTTTGCCGCGCAAAACCCTAAACGTGGGATGTAGCTCTGTTAGTTGCCGATAAAAAAGGCTTTCTATCTTTGCTTTATGTTATTTTTATATTTCCCGGAACCAGCATAGTAGCAGAGGCAAAACCATGATACCTATAAATGCACCACAAATTGGAGAGGAGGAAGTTGAAGCTGTTGTAAGGGTTTTGAAAAGTGGCATTCTCACTAATGCGCTTGGAGCGGGACCAATAGTTAAACAGTTTGAAGAGGAGTTTGCAAGATTCGTTAAGGCAAAACATGCCATAGCAGTAAACAGCGGAACAGCAGCCCTACATATGGCTGTTGTTAGCGCTGGCATAAAACGGGGCGACGAGGTGGTTTTGCCAAGCTTCACCTTTGTGGCGGCTACTGAAGCCGTCGTAATGGCTGAGGCTAAACCAGTTTTCGTGGACATAGACCCGGAAACATACAACATAGCCCCGGAAGCGGTAAAAAAGATTTTGACAAAGAAGACTAAGGCAGTAATAGCTGTAGACCTTTACGGTTCGCCAGCGGACCTAAAACCGATAAGGGAGATAGCTGACCAGCATGGGCTAAAAATTATTGAGGATGCAGCCCAAGCCCACGGAGCAACCTATAACGGCAAACCAGTTGGCGCCTATGCGGATGTTACATGCTGGAGCTTTTATGCAAGCAAGAACATGACGACAGGCGAAGGCGGCATGGTAACCACAAACGATGATGAAGTTGCCGAAACCTTGAGACTTATAAGAAGCCACGGGGAGAAAGAAAAATACAAATCCGTTCTTTTGGGGCACAACTATCGGATGCCAGAAATGGAAGCGGCAATGGGCGTTATTCAACTGAAAAAACTGCCTAAATTCTTGGCAAAACGAAAGGAGAACGCTGAGAGGCTTACAGCCAAACTACATGGAGAGAAAAGCCTTCAGTTGCCACGTGAGCCTAAAGGCTGTAGGAACAGTTGGTACCTCTACACCATAAGAGTTAAGGACGCAGACAGAAAGAGGAGAGACACCATTGTTAAAAAATTGAGGAACGAGGGCATAGGCGCTGAAGTATATTATCCGTGGCCTATCCACCTAATGCCCTATTACCGTAAATTTGGAAAGTGGAGGCTTCCAGAAACAGAGAAAGCCTCAGAGCAAGTGCTTTCCCTGCCAGTTCATCCCGGCGTCACAGCAGAGCAGATAGACTTTATAGGTGAGGCTGTTTCTCGTCTGGTTAGGCGGAGTTAAAGAGCTAGGTTTTTATATTTATGCTGGTTAGTATAGTGCCTTCACGAATTTGGTGGTTTTGCGGGGGCACCCGCTTTATGAAAAAATTAAGAGTTATTATAATGGGCGCGGCTGGAAGGGACTTCCACAATTTTAATGTCTATTTTAGGGACAACGACGCCTATGAAGTTGTGGCTTTCACAGCCACGCAGATTCCAGGGATAGAGGGAAGAATATACCCGCCAGAGCTTGCTGGCAAAAATTATCCGAACGGTATACCAATTTATCCCGAAGAAGAGCTTGCAAGGCTGATAAGGGATTTTGACATCGACCAAGTTGTTTTCGCCTACAGCGACGTCTCCCACGAATACGTCATGCACAAGGCTTCAATAGCACTGGCAAACGGCGCCGACTTCAGACTCATGGGACCTAAGACGACGATGCTTAAGGCTAAGGTTCCAGTAATCTCCGTTGGCGCCGTGAGAACTGGTTCTGGGAAAAGCCAAACATCTCGGCAAGTGGCAAAAATCTTGAAGGGTAAGGGCTTAAACGTGGTGGTCATTAGACATCCAATGCCCTACGGCGACCTGCGCAAGCAGATCTGCCAACGCTTCGCTTCATACGAGGATCTTAACCGATACGAGTGCACTATTGAAGAAAGAGAGGAATACGAGCCCCACATAGACAATAATGTAGTTGTATACGCTGGGGTTGACTACGAGAAAATTTTAAGGGAGGCTGAAAAAGAGGCGGATATCATAGTTTGGGATGGGGGAAACAATGATATACCCTTCTATAAGCCAGACCTCCACATAGTTGTGGCTGACCCCCATAGGGCAGGACACGAAGTAACGTATCATCCAGGTGAAGCCAACCTTCGTATGGCGAATGTAGTGATCATAAACAAAGTTGACACCGCAGATCCCAAGAATGTCAGTCTAGTTAAGGAGAACATAAGAAGGGTTAATCCAGAAGCCATCATACTTGAAGCTTCTTCGCCAATAACCGTTGATAAGCCAGAGCTGATTAAGGGTAAGCGGGCGCTTGTAATAGAGGATGGTCCAACATTGACTCATGGAGACATGCCTTACGGTGCAGCGACAATATTGGCGAAGCAGCTTGAAGCCAGCGAATTAGCTGATCCAAGACCCTACGCCGTGGGCACAATAAAAGAGGCTTATGAAAAGTACCCGCACCTTGGAGCTGTTCTGCCAGCCCTAGGCTATGGAGAAAAACAGATTGAGGAGCTTAATGAAACAATCATGCGTACACCATGCGACGTTGTGGTTATTGGAACACCAGTAGACTTAAGAAGAGTCATGGAAATCAACAAGCCAACGGTGAGGGTGAAATACGAACTCAAGGTTTTGGGGCCATTATCTCTGGAGCAAATTTTAGAAGAATTTCTCGGGAAAGTGCAGAAGCATGGGAAATGAAGAGGGCGAAATATCAAGAGTAAAAATAAAAATAATTATTGAGGGGTTAGGCGAAGCCGAAGGCGAGCTTGTCCGCCACCTAGCCCCAAGAACAGTGGACATGATAGTTCGAAAACTACCGATAGAGGGAAGAGCCGCTCTGTGGAAAGAGGAGGTCTACTTCGAAATCCCAGTAAGAATGGGCGAAGAAAAAGCGAAAAGCACTGTTGAAAAGGGGACAATAGCCTTCTGGCCTATGGGAAGCGCTTTATGCATATTTTTCGGCGAGTCTCAACCCTACAGTCCTGTCAATGTTTTAGGCAAGGTTACTAAAAATCTTGAACTTTTCAGTAAAGTGAAGAGCGGGACAACTATTAAGGTTGAAAAGTTATAGGTATACGCTTTCACTCCAACTTTTCAAAAGTCTTTCACACTCTTCTTTAACATCTTTTTTACGAGTCCTCTTTTTCAGCGTTTCAAGGAATTCTATGCGTTTCTTTACAGAGCGTCTTTCGGCTTCCCCACCATAATACATTTTTCCTTCAAGATACTCCTTCATGTGATGTGCCTTCTGCAAAAAGAGGCTTGCGGCATCAACGGGATTTGCCACTGCATATTTATTCGCCCAAATGGAGGCTTCGGCTTCCCGAAGCTGTGTAAAGCCGTCAATTTCAATTATGCTTTTAATGTACGACCTTAAAAAATTGTAGTAGCCCGCAGTTTTGACAAGCTTCAATGCGGCTTTAACCTTCTGCCTAAAATCTGGGTTTCCCTTGACTGTTAAGCGGTGCCTACAGCCTTTCTTAACAAGTTTTTCGGCTTCCTTAACTTCGTTGGTGTACACCCTTTTTGGATAAGACAAACAGACTCCAACCGTAAAAATTTAGGCAGACACATTACATAAAATGGTTTAGTCTACAGCCTTGTAAATTTTGATGTCATGGTTTCCAGAAACCAGCTGAACTAAACCGTCTTCCTCAAGCTGCTCAAGAAAGTCTTTGGCTGCGCTTATCCTTATGTTGAAGCGGGTTGCCACGGCATAGGGCGTTAAAACCCTCATCTTCTTTAATTCGTCAAGAATCTTCTCGCCTTTAACGTCTGGCACAAATATCCCAGTCAACCTCTTTTCCTTAACTGCTTTTTCTTTCTCTTTCTCCTTCTTTTTCTCCCCTTCTGCCTTCCGCATCTGCATGCGTTCCATCTGTTTCAGGCTTAGCTTCTTTTTCCCACCCATTAACCGGCATCTCCTTAAACGTTTTTGCTATGGATAAATTCCAGACTCGCTTCTTATATACATTGCTAGCTCTGGCGGCATATTTAAAAAGAAAGAAGGGAGAAGCGGTGTTATCTGCCCATAACTTTTCTGGCGGCAATCTCGATGTCTTCAGCCTTTATAGTTTTCCTTCCAGTGTGCATTGCAAAATCCAAGGCTTCCTTTGCTATTTTTATCCCTATTTCCTCTAGGGCTTTTGCCAACTCCCTTGCAGCTGCCTCGCTTACACGGTCAGCCCCAGCCTTCTTGCACAACCTGTGCATGGGAGCGATTGCCAACTCTAAATCTGCCATAAAGACTCCTCCGTAGCCTCTTTCTCTATTTAAAGCAATATTTAACGTTTATTGCAACGCATCTTCCTAAATTTGGCATTAAAACCTAACCTTCTTTATTTAAGAGAGGAAATTATAAAAATCCTAGGCTTGTAGTTTTATGCTCAAAGTGGCATGCACTATGAAGCCCCTAAAGTTTGTCGACGCGCACATCCATCTATCAGACGAGGAATACACCGAAAAAGTTGAGGAAATTATTCTAGACGCCAAAAACTCTAATGTGGTGGCATTAGTTTCCAACTCCATGAACTTGGAAACAAGCATAAAAAGCCTCGAGCTTGCTGAACGCTATAACAGAATGGTTTATGCGGCTTTGGGGATCCACCCATGGAACGTAAACACGTTAACTGAGGAGGAGCTACAACAAACAACAGAGCTTATAATGAAACAGAGATGGAATAAAGCCATAGTAGCCATAGGCGAGGTTGGCTTAGACTGCAAGTATGAAAAAATTTGGGAGAAGCAGCTGAAGGTTTTTGATGAAATGCTGCGCTTAGCCGAAAAACTAAGTTTGCCGATAATAGTTCATTCTCGTGGAACAACCCCGCAAATAGTGGACATGCTACCATCCTACAATTTGAAAAAAATCCTTTTACACTGGTTTAGCAACCCAATAAGCATATTACCAAAAGTCATTGAGAGGGGATACTACATCAGCGAGGGGCCGCCTGCAGCCTACTCAAACGGTATACGCGAAGTTGTCAAAAAAGTGCCATTAACAAATCTCTTAACAGAAACTGATGGGCCAGTACGCTACTTCAAAAGTCCCTTCAATGGTAAAATGACAACACCGGCTTTTATTTCAACAGTTGTGGGTGCAATAGCTGAAATCAAAAGGATAAGCGTTGAGGAAGCCGCCGACCGGATAGCTAGAAATTTTGAGGAATTTTTCGGTGTGAAGATAAATTCGAGGGGTGGTGACGCGTAAATTTAAATTTAGCTTTTTTGTTATGAATGTTCACTTTGAACCGGCACTTGGTGAGGCTGCTAATAATGAGGGTGCTGGGGGACAATGAAGCTTGGGAAAAGTTCGCACAGAACACATTAAACGCATAGCCAAAGAACTTGTTAGGCGTTTCCCCAACAAGTTTTCAAACAGTTTTGAAGAGAACAAGCGGGTTATAACCACGCTTTTGCAAGGAACAACAACACGCGTGCGAAACCAGATTGCGGGATACATAACCCACATTTATTCTAGCATGGAAACACCAGCATCCGGTGAAAACCAAGAAGAAGGCAAGTAACTTTATTAAACCGTCTTCTATTTCTCAAAAGGCGGCTGGGCTTTAGGTTATGATGGACCAGTATAGGCGCGGCTGGGCTTTAAGATATTTGCGAGAGGCAAAAGCGGAACTTGAAGCCGCTAGGAAAATGCCCTACATGGCTCCAAGTTTAATTGTAGAAGCCATAAGAAAGGCTAGAAACGCCATATACTACAGCCTTGGAGAGCCAGCCTTCATAGAAAACGTTGTAAAAGAAGCTGTTGAAAAAATGCAGTTTAGAAACGACCCAGTTTTGAGATGCTTAGTGGAAATTGAAGGAATAATGCAGCAGATGGCACAGCTGGAGAAGGTAAACGAGGAAAAAGCCGTAAAGCAGGCTGACAACCTGATACAGCTAGCCTCAGAAATTGTTGAAACAATAATAGGAGAAAAAGTGGAGGATTAAAGGCTAAACTTAACTTTTCAGTTTTTCAACAGCTTTGCTTATACGGTCTAAAGCCTTCTTAATGTTCTCAACAGAATTGGCAAAGGATATGCGCAGATAACCCTCGCCATACTTTCCAAAGGAAGTGCCTGGCAGAACCGCTACACCAGCCTCGTTGAGCAAATAATCTGAAAATTCTTTAGATGTCTTTCCAACCCCCTTTATGTTTGGGAAGACATAGAAGGCGCCCTTAGGCTTCTTACATGTTATGCCCTTAATATTGTTTAAGCCCGAAACAATAACCTCTCTTCTCTCCCTAAATTCTGCAATCATTTTTTCAACAGAGTCTTGCGGACCTTTTAGGGCTTCAACTCCAGCCATTTGGACGAAGGCGCAAGTGCAAGAGTTCGAGTTAATCATCAACTGCGTGATTTTTTCAGCTAGATCTTTCCGCATAACCCCGTAGCCGAGCCTCCAACCCGTCATAGCGTAGGTTTTTGAGAAACCATCCAATATTATGGTTTTCTCCTTCATCCCCGGAAGCGAGGCAATGCTTTCATGATTTCCCTCGTACACTATTCTGCTGTAAATCTCATCTGAAAGTACTAGAACATCGTCTCTGTTGACTATGCAGTCAGCTATAACCTTCAAGTCCTCCTTCGTCAAAACGCCGCCTGTTGGGTTTTCAGGCGAGTTCAAAATAATCATTTTAGTCTTTTTGGTTATCTTAGCCTTAACATACTCGTGGTCCAGCCTGAAATCGTTCTCCTCCTTTAGCGGAATGGGCACAGGTTTAGCTCCAACGAAGTTTATCATGGATTCATATATTGGGAAACCTGGATTTGGATATAGAACCTCCTCGCCACGCTCCACGCATGCCAATATAGCGAAAAACATTATGGGCTTTGCTCCGGGTGTAACAACAACCTCTTCAGGGTCAACTTGGATCTTCCTAGTTTTTGAAATGTACTCGGCTATGGCTTCCCGCAATTCAGGAATGCCAGCTGCTGGAACATAGTGAGTATAGCCGGCATGAAGAGCCTTCACGGCAGCTTCTTTAATGTTTTTGGGCGTGTCAAAGTCCGGTTCACCTATTTCTAGATGGATTATGTCTTTGCCTTGCCTTTCAAGGGCTTTTGCACGGGCAAGCACCTCAAAAGCTGTTTCAGTCCCAAGTGATGCCATTCTATCCGCGAATATGGAAACCATCAACAACACCAATATGTGAAAGATGTAGATTGAAAATATCAAGGAAAAAATATTTAACTATTACAGTTAAAGAGGGTTAAACAAGGCATGTTAAAAGAGCTTGGATAACGGGCGAACCTTGACAACGTCTGGGTTAACGAGGTTCGGCGGAGTTTTTCCCTCAAAGAAAGCAACCAAATTTTCCGCAACCATTTCAGCCATCCTTGAACGGGTTTCATAGCTGGCACTTGAAATGTGGGGCGCCACAACAACGTTATCAAGCCCAAGCAAGGGATTATCCACTGGCGTGGGCTCTTGTTCAAAAACGTCAAGGGCTGCGCCTGCAATCCACCCTTCCTTCAACGCTTTGTATAAGGCTTTCTCATCCACAACTGGTCCTCTGGAGTTGTTGATTAGGTAGGCCGTCTTCTTCATCAGCCTAAGCTTCTCCTCATTGATTAGGTGGTAGGTTTCCTTCATTAATGGGACATGAATGCTGACGAAGTCTGATTCCCTTAAAAGCGTGTCCAAGTCAACACGTTTTGCGTCGAGCTCCTTCTCTATTTCAGGCGGCATGGGTACAACATCATAGTATAGAATCTTCATGTTGAAGCCCTTCGCCCTCCGCGCAACTGCTGTCCCTATTCTTCCCGCTCCGACAATGCCCAACGTCGCGCCGTAAACATCTCTGCCCAGTAGCATGCTTGGATGCCAGCTGACCTTCCACTGCCCAGTGCGCACATATTTATCAGCCTCAACAACACGCCTTGCAACAGCCATCAACAAAGCCCAAGCAAAATCCGCCGTGGTTTCCGTTAAAACGCCAGGAGTGTTTGTCACATATATCCCCCTTTTTGTGGCTTCAGCAACGTCTATGTTGTCAAAGCCAACAGCCATTTGAGCGACAATTTTCAGTTTTGGCGCAGCATCAAAGACTTCAGCATCAATCTTATCCGACAAAAGTGTAACTAAGGCATCAGCATCCTTTGCCTTCCGTATTATCTCCTCCTTGGGCGGCGGGCCATATTCCGGCCAGACTTCAGCATCAAAACGCTCCCTTATTATTTTCATGCCCCTTTCCGGAAGCTCGCGGGTTACGTAAACCTTAGGCTTTACCATAATGTTCACCTACGTGGTGCAAAACACTTTATTAACGCTCAACTTATTACATTTACGATTTCCAGCCTTTAAAGGTAACAACGGTGCCATTAAATGGCAATTATCAAGAATTTGGAACAACTAATCCGGAATGGCGAGACAAATCTTAATAAAAAGGCTAGAGAATTAGCCTTAAAAAGCCTTGAAGCCGCTATAAAAGCCGTAGACCCGAAATCGATAATTAAATCGAAACTTAAGCTTGAAGACTCGATTCTCCGCGTCGATGAGTACGCTTTTGACCTTAAAAAGTATAAAAACATATACGTTATAGGTGGGGGAAAGGCAAGCGGTTCGATGGCTGAAGCCTTAGAG
>JAGTQI010000026.1 GCA_018396955.1 Candidatus Bathyarchaeota archaeon
CATGCCACTCCTCCTGCCAGTTCCGAACAGGTTCGGAGCTTGTCTTCGCCCCAACCTCATAACCAGCGGACCCCGTCCCCCAGCGCCTCCAAAGCTCACTCTTATAGGCGTTGCTGCAGACCTCCTGCATGAGCGTTTTCACCCTTTCCATGTCGGCAACCTCTGGAAGGGGACCGGTGCCTTTCACCACTATTGCTTTAAGCCTTTTAGAGCCCATAACAGCGCCATAGCCGCCATAACCGGCGGCATGCGACCACTTAGCCGCAACAACAGCTGTCCGCACCTTGTTTTCTCCAGCTGGACCGATGTAAAGGATTGCTGGCTCTTTCCATTCACCCTTCTGTGGGTAGCGAGCCTTCAAAAGCCCTCTACATTCCCGAGTCAAAACAGCAACCGTTTGCTTTGCATCCAAACCCCAAATGTGGCTGGCACCGCGAATTTCAACATCTGAATCCTTAATGAAAATGTAGCAGGGCTTTTCGGCTTCGCCAGCCACTATTATGCCATCATAGCCAGCGCACTTCAGCTCAACGCCAAACTCTCCAGCGATGGTGGAGCCGATAACACCGTTGCTTTGCGGAGACTTGCCGGAAACGCAAATTCTGCCGCCTGGGAAAAAGCCTGTAAGTGGACCGGTAAGAAACAGCAGTAAATTTTCCGGTCCAAGCGGATCGACGCTTTCCCATCCGTCGCCAAGCCTATCCCAGAGGATTTTTGCGGCTAAGCCTCTACCGCCAACATACTCCTTTAGGATTTCATCGCTGAACTTCATTTCCTTGAAACTTTTGGCGGTAAGGTCGACTTCAAGGAATCTTCCAGCATAACCCTTAATCATATGTACTGTTCTCCCCCCTCCCCAAAGATTTTAGCCACTAAATCTCGGGCAATCTCTTCCGGGGTTCTGGCATAAAGCTTGTAGGAGTAGTTTCCCCTGGGCACAACCAACAGAACATTCCAAAGCCCTTCTTGGCAAACCTTAACGCATTGCGGATCACCACCACACAAGTCGCAGATTAAAACCTTGTTTTCAACTGGGTGCATGTGGGGAATCCTCCCTGGACAAGCCTCAATACACTTTCCACAGCCAGTGCAAGCATTAAAATCCACAAGGACAGCACCAGTTTCCTTACTCACGGACAAAGCGTTAACAGGACAAGCTTGAACACATGGATAATCTTCGCACTGAGCACAGAAATGGGGAAACTCAACGCCTGGAACAAGCATAAAAACCCTAACGCGGGAAGCCTCCGGCCATATGCGCTTTTCATGGAAAAGCGAACACGCTATTTCGCATTTTCTGCAGCCACTGCACTTTGAAAGGTCACGGGCAATCCATATAAGCTCCTTCTCAGACGCCAAACCCCACGAACCCCTTAAATTTGAATCTCCTTATTATGTTTGAGGCAAATTTAAGCTTGATGCATTCACACCAGCTTATAAAAAGTTCTTTAAAGTCAGAGACCTTAAGAAGAAGAGAGGCTGGAGCTTGTCAATAGCGGATATATTCCAACAGCTTGAACATTGGCTAAAAAGTTTCGCGCAATACCATTATCTTGGTGTCTTTTTAATAAGCTTGATAGGCTCAATGTCAATATTCTTCCCAATACCATACACCGTAGTCATATTCTACATAGCTGCTGATCTTCAATACCTTAACCCTTTGCTAATTGCTTTGGCTTCTGGGGTTGGCTCAGCCATAGGAGAGTTTACAGGCTACCTGCTCGGACTGGGTGGAAGAAAAATAATAAGCGAAAAGCGCAAACGCCAAATGGAAGCTTTAGTGAAAATTTTCGGAAAATACGGCCCCATTGCAATACTTCTTTTCGCCTTAACACCGTTGCCTGACGACCTGCTCTTTATCCCGCTTGGCATGATGAACTACAACCTTCTAAAGGCGTTTATCCCTGCGATAATTGGGAAAATTTGCATGAGCCTAATAATAGCTTACGGCGCCCGCTACTTCATAACAACAATTAAGCAAATATTTGGAATAGAAAAGGACTGGATAACAGCCCTAACAAGCATGACATTGGCAATAATCCTATTCATTATAGTGCTAGCAGTAATGTTCAAAATAGACTGGGAAAAAATAGCCAAAAATCTTGAAAAGGGGAGGGTTAAAAAACAAAAGCATCAGCAATCATCCAAGAAGCTTTATTAAAAACAAGATTTGCAATTTAGTTTATGCTTCCGGAAACTTTGGTTGCGAGCTTTCTTGCTACATGCCTAACAATTTTTTATGGCGTAAACTTGTATAATTTTGAAAAATTTCGCAAAGTGAAGAAAAAGCTTAAACATCAAGCAGAAGTGGAGCATCCAAAAGGACTGCTTTTTGTTCTCGCAGCACTTGGAACCTTCGCCTTTTTTATAGAATCTGCCTCCTACATAATTCTCGTATTCACCAGTTTTCACAAAGTTTTAACCAATTCTTGGCTACAGCTACGCTTCCCATCTGACTCTTTGGTGCAAGCCGTTGGACTTCTCTTAACAGCTTTTGGCTACTTCCTCTTTATCTGGAGCGTTCTATCAAGGGGGAGGTACGCAACCTCATGGGAAATGCCCGAAAATCACAAACTCGTAACATGGGGACCTTACCGCTATGTTCGACACCCTGCCTACCTAGCCTACTTCATCCTATTTGCCGGTCTAATCCTCACACTACTAAACCTAATAGCAATGATTCCATTAATTGCCGTTCCAGGCTATATCAAAATAGCAAGCATAGAAGAAGAGCTTCTAATAAAAAGATTCGGCAATGAATACCAACAATACCAGCAGACAACAGGAAAATTCTTCCCAAAAAGAAAATCATCAAACTCAAAAATTAAGTAAAAAGTAACGTTCAGTACCGAAGGCCGGGTTTGAACCAGCGAGGCTGATTCTCTTTAAAAACTCATCTGCCTTTTTATGGATGAGAACCCTAAACTTCATCGAATATTATTCGCCTTCAGCCTTTTCCAGCACTGCTAGAACGCTGTAGTCCTGCCATTTTCCAAGGTCTAGGCCTGCGTAAAAATCGCCTCTTGCTATGGCTTCGAAGGGCAAGTATTCAAGCTGGTGGTCTATGCAGCTGGTTATTAGGGCTTGGGGGAGCCATACGCTTTCGTCTTCAGCCCATTCCGCAAGCATTTCGCGGCGCCAGCGCCATGGATCCCCTCTAGTTGGCGCCTAATTTTTTCGAGGATTTCCTTTTTTAAGGGTCCGTTTGGCTCTAGGGCTTGCTCGTAGGTTATGTGGCTTTTAACAAAGTCTTGGTAGGCTGGGTCGTTGAAGATTCGCCAGAAGATGCTGTCGGTGCTCCATGGCGTGCTGCTGCATACGAATTTTCCGTTGGTTGTTCCCATAGTGAATATTATGGCGTCATACATTTCCTCGTCGTTAGCGATAAAGTTGAATTCGTCGGCGTAAACCACGTGAAGCGTATGCCCACGGATGGTTTCGGGATTGTTGGGGGAAGCCTCAATAATACTGCCATTTTTCAGCCTGACAATGGTGTGTTGTGGCCGGTAATAGTAGCCTCTTGGAATTCGCCTTAAAAACTGGTTTATGCGTCTGATGATGAGTTTTGTCTGTCTCCATGAAGGTCCAATGATGCCTATGTTTATGTTGGGATGGGTTAGGGCGTAGTGTAAAAGCAGGGCTGCTATTGTTTGGCTTTTTCCGCTTTGGCGGCACCAACGGGCTGCCAAAAACTGGCTTTTCTGAAACTTTTCGATGAAGTCGAACTGGTAGCTGGTGGGTTGGAAGCCGAGCCACTCCCTCATGAAAACTGCGGGGTCCTCTGGAACCTGCTGTTGTATGGCTTCAAGTTCGCCTTTAAGCTGTTCGAGCTGCTGCTTTTGCCTTGGCTTCATCCACCAGACGCCTCAACTCCTGCAGTTGTTCGTCAATCTCTTTTTCGTCAAAGCCTTTAGCTATGCCCTGCATAACTTGAGCCGTGTAGCCTGCTATGCGAGCCCAGTCTCTACGCTGTTTAAGCGTCACCTCTCTCCCCTCAATAGTTTTTGTTTCGCCCCTAGCTATTTTGCTGGCCAACTCAAAGATGGCTTCCAGCTCATGCATAAGCTTCTGCCGCATTTTCTGAGTGTCAACGTGGATCTGCCCTTCCCATGTCCCCTCCTCTTTTCGACCCCCAATTTAACAAGCTGATCAGTTGTTAAATTCACTACCCCCTCCCCCCTCTAGGTTTTCTGCGAGAGGAATATGCCGGTAATATTGCCTACAAGGCCGGTTATAACCGCAAAGATTTCGCTGTTCCATTTTCCAGGCACAATTAAGTAGATTGCCTCCAGAACCGTCAGAAAAGCCGTCATGCCAAAGCTGGTGAAAACCTTGGCCGAAGTGGAAACCCGTCTAAAAGGGGCTGGCGGGGCCACAGTATCGTCAGAGCAGCGCAACGAGACGTAATTTTGAAAGGCAAACTATACGCATAACAGCTGAAAAAGGAAGCAAACCGAGATATTCCGCACGTCCAACACGCTTATGGCGACGCTTAACAAGCTTCCAAAAGAAGGCGAATACATATTTCACCATTACAGCTCACTTAATTACCTCCGCAGAAGCTATAATAGATACCCAAAAAGGCGACCTTCAAACTTGGAAACCCAAGGCTGCTGCAAATAACTTTCCACACGCTTCGCCATTGGAAAGCAACAATGGAATACGCCAAAACTAAAGACATACTCCATGTAATGCAATGATAGGTCATAAAAACATAAAAATCACTTTACGATGCACGCAGCTGGTAAACTTTAAAGACGACGAATACCATTCCGCAACAGCCAAAATAATAGAAGAGGCAGGCAAACTAATCGAGGCTAGCTTCGAATTTGTATGCCACCATGAAGGCGCAATACTGTTTAGAAAACGCAAATAACCCCTGCCGCGGGCCCATCCGTAAATGCCGAGGGCCGGGTTTGAACCGGCGACAACCCGGTCTTCAGCCGGGCGCTCTCCCAGGCTGAGCTACCTCGGCATGGCTTCACAAATTTTGGAGATAATGTTGGAAACTCTTTAATGTTTCGCTTGAAAACCCTTGCCTTTCTATTCTGTTTCCAGCTTGTATAAGACCTTCAATCCCTTTAGCGTTTCGTGAACTTTATTTGCTAGTTGGAGCACTTCCATAAGCTCCACTTTTCTTCCCCAATCGTAGACGTGGTCATGATAGCCTTTTAGGGGTTCAAAGCCCATGGAACGAAGCTTTTCAACAACCTCTAACGGGCTTGAGCCTTCACTGTAGAACCATATTGTCAAATAGGTTTTCAATTTCATGCCAACCTCCATGCATTGGCTAGAAAGAGATGAGAAGGCAGAATTAAACAGTTTCGGTTCTAATGATGTTTGTGTATTTCTTCGTTATTTAGCTTTTTGAAGAACTCTTTTAGTGATGGGAATCTATCCAAATTTTTGTGAGGTAGAAATGTAGCCATCGCAAACTCTAATTGAAAATCAGGGTCGCTTGCAAGCTCAAGGTAGCGGATACTTTTCGACAAATTATCTGCTGTCTCCCTCGCCTCTGCCGATATTAGAGCCATTCTTGCACCAGCTAGTGCTGTGTTACCTACAAACTTCACTTTTTCAACTGGGACATCGGGCACCAAACCTATTAACTTTGCATTCTCAGGGTTTATGTAGCTTCCGAAAGACCCTGCGATTAGAAGCTGGTCAATATCATTAACTTTTACATTTTTTCTCTTCATTAAAATCGAACATCCTGCAAATATCGCTGCCTTCGCCAGCTGCACCTCGCTCAAGTCCCTCTGGGTAATTACTATGTCTCTGCCGGTTCCGCTTTCACCTCGCCATACAAGCACAAACTCCGGATTTCCATCAACAATCCTCAGCCTCGGCGTTTTTACGTTCAAATTGAACCTTCCTTTCCTGTTTATTATTCCACACTTCAACATTTCCGCCACAGCATCAATTATGGCGGAGCCGCATATCCCCAAAGGGGCTGCATCACCTATTGTTTTATATTCCACCTCATAATCTGAAGCGGAGTTTATGGACAATTTTTCAATCGCACCGGTAACCGCCTTCATTCCATGCCTTATGTGGGCACCTTCAAAGGCTGGTCCAGAAGCACAAGAGCAAGATAAAATGTCCTCCGAGTTCCCAACAAAAATTTCAGTGTTGGCTCCAATGTCGAGGAGCAGAGAAATCTCTTTTTGCATGTGGATTCCGCTCGCCAGCACATCCGCAACCGCGTCAGCACCTACAAATCCAGCTATGACTGGCAGAACGTGGACGTTACCGCTTTTGCATATTTTTACGCCCAAATCCCCAGCCTTAACATTTACTGGACTTTTAATGGCCGGTGTAAAGGGTGAAAAAGCTGTATATTTTGGGTTTACTCCCAGAAAAAGGTGGTGCATAGCAGTATTACCGACAACTGTTACTTCATAAACGTTTTCTGCATCCACATTTGCTTGGGCGCAAATGTAAGATATTACGTGATTTACGCCATCTAAAACTACTCTCTGCAGAGTCTCTAATCCCTTTTTCTCATTTGCAGCAAAATTTATCCTTGAAATAATGTCCTCACCGTAGAGGATTTGAGGATTCTCGATAAAGCCCGTACTTACGGTTTTGCCAGATTTTAAGTCTACAAGGCAACCGACAATCTTTGAAGTCCCAATGTCAATGGCAACTCCAAAAATGCGATCTGACGTGTCACCCTCCTCTATCGCTATTATTTTTTGTTGGTTCCAAAGAGTTATAGTAACATCCCAATTTGCACGCCGAAGGATTTCGGGCAAAAATTTCAAAACTTCATAATCGATATTTAGCTCACATATCCCCGTTTGGACCCTTAAAGCATTTAGAATTCTTTCAAAATCAGGTCTAACATCATGGAGCGTAGGTTTAGCCAATTTTATGTGAAACTTTCCAACAAGAACTTTTAATGGCACAGGTCTTTCCAAGCCAAAAACTTGGATTTTGGCGCGTAAAATCCTGCTTTCCTCAGGTATCATTATAGTTGTGTCATTCTTAAGGAGTGCTTGACATGCAAGCCTATAACCAGATTCTATTTCCTCTGGGAATAAATGCCTCTTTTCATTTTCTGTTAATTTCGAAACAGATTTCTTATCTAGAACTATTACTTTGCACTTACCACATATGCCCTTTCCACCGCATTCAAACCTAATGCCAACACCCGCCATACGCGCGACTTCAAATATGCTAATTTCCGACTCAACTTCTATTTTACGTCCTTCAGGCTCGAATAGGACTGTGATATTTTTCTTCATGCTTTCATCTTGAAAGTTAAATTTCGCCAGCTAAGTAAATTAATTTTTTTGCACCATGTTAAGTGGTTAAAGGATTGGCAAGCCTTTTATTTGATGCTCTAAAATATTAGTAAGAACGTGTCTGGAAATCCTATTTAAAATCCTTCGACTTTATCAATGTTAGCTGATTTAAAAGAGTAAGAAACGCCTCAGCTGGTTGAGAAAGGGCTCAAAGCTGACGAAGATCCGTTTAAAACTTTAGAGGATGTCCGACGCGTTATGGAGATTGTGGGAGACAAATTTGCCGAAAGCGAATACTTCATTTCAGACCTTCTATTCGTCGGCAAAGTATTGAGGGCAATAACCGAGAAAATTAAGCCTAGACTAGCTGGAAAAGGCGAGGCTAAACTCTTAGGCAAAGTTATCATTGAAACAGTTGCCAAAGATATACATTATATAGGCCCAAAAATGGTTGGCTTCAAGCATGAAGCCAAGGGATTCGAGGTTTACGACCTAGGAGTAGATGCTCACCAGAGAAATTCGTAAAGAATGTTCCAATCGAAGGAGAAGATGTAAATTATCTCGCAATTGAAAATGAAGGTTCCGACCCAGTTGAAGTATACTTACGTGAAGAAAATAGGCTACAAGAAAGGGAAGAAAATACCCCATACTTGGAGTTAGGAACCCTAACAACACTGTTAAGCAGAACCATTTTAGTTTATGGACTAGCAACGACGCCAAACTCACAAAAGAGATTCCGCCACGTTAACGCCGCCGTTTCTGATTTGGCGCGGGGTGCGGGATTTGAACCCGCGCGGCCGTTACCGACCACAGGCTTAGCAGGCCTGCCCCCTACCAGGCTAGGGCAACCCCGCTAATTTTTCCGTGACTCCGCTTACTTTTTGCATTTTCTTTCTTATTTGCGTTTTCCAAAGTATAGTATGTCATCTTTTTGGCATACATAGTCAAAACCTACTGCAAGGAGCTTTTTTATTTCCTCTTTGTCGCTGGTCCCGTAGACTACAAATTCATCGTCGTTGCTTTGTCCGTAAAGTGCTTGTTCTATTTGTATGTAAAGTAGCGTGTTGTCCACTTCTGCATGTCCGAGAAATTCTTTTACAAGTAGCAGGTTTTTGGTTTGGTGATATAATGTTGTTGCCTTCCAATGTCTGAATGTGTGGAAACTTATCTTTAGCATTCTTGGATTTTGGAGTTTTTCTGCAAGTTTTTTGCGAGTATTACAGAATAGTGCTCTTATAGCGCGTGGGTTTGGATTTCCGAAGATGTATTGGCTTTTTCTGGGCAAAGCGTTTAGCATATTCATGAGTTTTGCTGTGATTTTCCAGATGCGTGGGTTGCTGCCTTTTTCTGGAGAGTTTAATATTATTATGCGTCTTTCTTCGTCTATGTCTGTCCATTTCAGTCTGGTCGCTTCACCTGCTCTCATCCCTGTTTCTTTAAGTAGTTGAAGGTAAGCTGCAAGCTTTTTGCCTGCCCTTCTCTCTTGCTTCTTCGCTAACATTTTCACGTCAAAGTCTACAGTTGCAAAATGTAAGCCGTTACTAAGCCTTGAACCGCAAATAAGCGCGAAGCCATCGGCTTCACTCCATGGTAAAGCCTCAAAGTCGCCTTCGCTTTGCCTCTCTGTTTGCCACCGTCTCCACTCATGTAAAGGCTTTTTCTCCCTAAGCAAAACAACGTTTAAGCCTTGAAGCCAATAGTTGTAAGCTGCCTCTTTAAGGCTTTGATTCATTTTTGAGCAGCTTCCTGCCAACGGTTGAGCCGTTTTTAAACCTCCAGTAGAACCAGCCATTCTTTGTCGGTTTGCCCCCATAACTTGCCAGGTCCTTTAGCATAGCTTTAAAATCCGGGTTGTTGACGTCTTCGCTGCGTTCATATGTTCCGCTTTGTCCCTCAGCCTTCTCCAGCTTATTTTGTTTGGATTCCATGAAAGCTTAATTTTTCTCCGCAAATCAAAAGCTGAGTTTGATTTTTACTCGAATTAACCGTCTCAAAATGGGCATTTCCCCACCTCTATACTTAAACAACACGAATAAAACAAAGGTGAAATCAAAAGGAGCAAGATATTCCTTTAGACGTTACTTACAGAAAAATCGTTAAGTACGCAAGGTTATACGTTATATAGGTTTTTTGGGGTAGTTTTGGATTTTTAGGTTGTTCTTGATTTTGTTTTGGTTTGAATATTAAAATAAACGCGTTAGCTTTGTTCACTATTCATGTTTGATTTTTCTTAGGAGATCTGTGAGTTTATCGTTTTTAGCTTGTTCAGGGTTTATTCCAAGTTTGCGGGATAAGTTTTGCAGTATTGTGTTTTCTATGAGTTTTGCTCCTGTCCCGAAAAGCTTGTTTAGGAATTCAATGAAAACCTCGGTGTTTTCTGGAATGTTCTCTTTTCTAAGGGTGCAGCTATTTTGAAGGTAGTAGTAGACGACTCCTTTTCCGCTTTCGCCTAATATGGATATTAGGGCTTCGTCTATAGCTTCAAGGAGAGCGGCTTCAAACCTTCTATTATTGGTGGTCAAATTTTTCAACCTATCTTTTATGCACCGAGGTGAGTGGACTTTTTCCCTTTTTGCCATGCCGTTGTCCCTTCTTCTGTATGGGATAGGCGAAACATGATTTACGCCTTTAGATTATTTGGGTAAGTTTCGGCATAGGATAACCTTTAGACGTGTCCATCTCAAGAACGTGAAGGTTTGTTCTTGGCTTTACACCATAAACTAATATTTTTCCATGTTCGCGTATGATCTTCACGTGTATGTCCGCGATTGAGCTGAGAATCTTCGCCATTTTTGGGTATCCAGGCTTAAGCAATATTATGCCTAGACCTTCAGTTTCCCTTATCCATGTAGCATCAGTTTTAAGGACTGAAAGCGTCCCTTTTAACCCGATTGTGCCTATGAGTGTGTCTGCTCCCGTAACGTGTAATACTGGCTGGCCTGTTCTTTCCATGAGTTCGCGCTCAACCATTAGATATTTCGCATATTCCTCTGACATGTTCTCGCCCTTAAACGTCACAATATAAGGTTCCAGCTTAATTCCAGGATGCTCTTTAACAAATATTCTTAAGAGGCTGTTTATTTCGTCGCTTGTTATACCTCCTTCCTCAGCCTTTTGCCTTATGACTTTATAGTCTACTCCTGCTGATGGAATGATAATCACGCCTCTTCCTTGGGTGGCAAAGTTCCAAGCTGTTGGAACCGTTAGGAGATGGTATTGTAATGTCGAGACGTTTTCTCCGATTTCGATGAGAACTGCTGAGCCTCTCGGGTAGCCTCCGCCAAGAACCACATCGAGGCTTGGTGAGCCCGTGGAATAAAAGCCACGGGTGTCGGGTTGCGGCTGAAACCTCTGCGGATTATCTACCAGCTTAGCCTTAAAGGAAGGAAACGCTTTGAAACCATCCTTAAGCGTGAAAACTAACAGTGTTTCCGAAAGTGGGGTTCCCCTCATTTTGAAAATTTCAAGCTCTCTTAGCAGTCTATGCTCTAAGCTTTTTCTTTTAAGGCGAATTAAGCCGTCGGCAACAAATCCTTCTGCGCCGAAGACTACCTTATCGTTCTCGCTGGCGTTCTCAACGATAAGCAGGGTTGTGCATCCTTGAAACCTACAAATCTTGCTTAAAACTGTGTGTAAAAACACCCTCATCTCATGAGGTTCCTTAAACGCCTGAGCCAAGGCAGAGAACGAATCTATCACTAGGCGTTTGGCCCCTAAATCCGCTACCTCTTTTAAAATTAACTCAATAACCGCTGGAACACCTTCCTCCTTTACCGTTAAAAGGTCTAAGAACCGAAATTTTCCCTTCGTCTCCAGCTTTTTAAAATCTAAGCCGAAATCTTCCATGTTCTCGTAGAAGGCTTCTTTGCTCTCGGCAAAACTCACGTAAACTCCCTCATCCCCGCAATCCACACATCCACGATAAAGAAAATGGGCAGAAAAAATTGTCTTTCCAACTCCAGGACAACCAGCCAAAACAATTAATCTCTTCTCAGGGAAACCTCCTCCAAGAACAACGTCAAGTCCTTCCACACCAGTAGGAACAACCCGCCTCTCCAAAAATATCCCTCGAACACCCAAATTTTACCCTTAAAAATTACCTTTCTAAAACTAAAAATAATAATTGCGATTTAAAAATCTATATTTTAAGTAAACAATAGCGGGCTTGCTTGTTTCTTAATTTTTGTCCATTACACAATTTCTCCTTTTTTCTGTTAATGTCTCTTAGCAGAAAGTCATAATTTTCTGTAGGTATAAAAGACAAAATGCGTGTTGAATAGGGATGAGTGGCTTGGAAGGGTATGATGTGGTTGTTGTTGGTGGTGGGGTGGCTGGTTCTATTGCTGCAAGGTTCGCTACAAAAAGTGGTTTTAAGACATTGTTGCTTGAGAAGTTTAAGATTCCCAGGAACAAGCCTTGTTCTGGAATTCAGTTTCCATATTTTGAGAAGCTTATTGGCGAGAAAATACCGAGGGAGAAGCTTTGCAGAAACGAGCTTTTTAAAGTGGAGATGATAACTCCAAAGGGTAAGGTTTTGAAGGGCAGAATGAAAATGCTAAACTTTTGGAGGTCGACGTTCGATAGTTGGCTGAACTCACTTGCGGAGGATGCTGGCGCAGATTTTCATGATAACTCTTCGCTGGTTGATTTTGTTCAGAATAAAAGTGAAGACAAAATAACTATTAAAGTCTCTGTGAAAGGTGGGCACAGGGAAGTTAAGGCCCGATATCTTATTGGCGCTGACGGAATGCTTTCACGGGTTAGAAGAAAACTGCGGCCACAAGACTTTAATAGAAAAGCCTTAGGGGCAACAATAAACTATTACTTCATCGGAGAGGCAAACCTTGACCCAAACACGCTTTACATGTTCTATAAAAGAGAGTTCTGTCCCCTAATGTTCGCTTGGGTTTACCTAAAAGATGACAAGTGGGTGATTGGCACCGGGGCCAACGAAAACCCGTTAGAATATGCGAACAGATTCTTTAACTATGTTAAGGAAAAGTATGAGCTTCGCGGTGAAATCGTTAAAAAGGAAGGATTCTCCTCAACATTAAAAAGCACAATATACTTGGGAGAGGGAAGAATATTGCTGGTTGGGGATGCTGCAGGCTTGGTTGATTTATATCGAGGTGTTGGAATGGATAACGCCGCTCTCAGCGGGCGCTTGGCAGTAAAAGCCATAACAAAGGCTGAAGAAAAAGGCTTCGAACCTGCAAAAACATACGAAAACCTAATGAAAAAAGTTGTAAAGAAAATAGAGGCGAATTCGAAAAAACAGATTAAAAGGCTCTCATCAAACAATGAACTCGAAAAAAGCCTATCACCCCTAAACATGCTTAAAGGAGGCTTGCACATGCTCATAGCCAATCAAATAAACAAAATACTTCCACCAGAAAAACTCATATTTCTCCCACCCTAAATCAAACAATTACCGTTTCCATTAATCATCGTTAACAGAACTCTTAAAATTCATTTGCATTAAAAGTATCGTGCTGGTTTGGTCGTTATTTGAATATTGCTCTCTTTTTATTTGATAGAGAATCCGTTTTAAACGTAAAAATGATGATAAGAGCGAGAATGATTATTGTAAGAAAATAGTATGGGAAGATGGAACTGGTAATATTTGCTTCAACAAATAGTATTGTGTTTGCTGCGTTTGTAGATGCATGGTATAGGGATGCGGTTAAAAGGCTTCCTTCTGTGATGTTATACAGCCATGTATAAGAGATCGAGTAAAAAAGCGTGAAAATGGCGAACCAGAGGAAATTATGATAGTTGACCGCCATGGCGCTGTCTTTTACTGCAAAGTGGGGCCAGTGCCACAACGCCCAAAATACTCCAACAATTAGGCTTGAAATAAGAGCGTTGTGTTTCTTTTGCAGTGTAGGTAAAGCGTAGCCTCTCCATCCAATTTCCTCCCACATGTTCATCAAGAAACTCGCAATTAGGATCGGCGGAAACTCAGCCAGCTTTGTCAAGTTCAGATTATGTGTTCCTCCAGCTATAGACCACAGCAAGACTGCACAGGCTGCAAGAGCTAAAGGGACAAGGACAGCCACTAAAAACCATAATTTTGAAAAGCCCTTGTGACCAAACTGATCAAACAAATATTCCGCTCCGCCTCTCCCACATTCCAGTTTGGCTACTATAAGCGCGGCAATCGTGGGAGATACACCACCAACCATCACAAAAACAAAAACCAGATCAGACGGAAACATGCTATACGAAGCCAAAACCCACGGGGCATAGGCTAAACCACCAATTAACAGAACCAAGCTGAAATAATAAACAATGAACCTATTCAAAATTATCACCTATTTTGTTTTCAGTGTTAACCCGGCTCTTATCTCGAACCATTCTTTTTGCTCCAAATATCGCTAAAATAATTGTGGCAACAACGATTATTGAGAAGAAGAAGGCTGGACCAGTTTCTGTTTCAAAGACTGGAAAGGCAACATAAGTTGACAGGTTAAGCATTGTGTGGAAGATTAAAGTAGCTAAGATGCTGCCTCCAGTGTTATTGTATATCCAAGTGAAAAGTATTGACACAAATAGAATAACTGTACTAGATAGCCACGCAATTCCCACTTGGTACTGGGGATCCGTCAAATACATCAGGTTCAAAGGTAGATGCCAAATAGCCCATATCACTCCCAACACCACGCTGGAAACAAGAGCCGAATAACGCGCTTGTAAACGTGGGAGCGCATAACCCCACCAACCAAATTCCTCTTGAAGAGGACTCCAAGAAAAAATATGTAGACAAAATTCCAAAGAATCAGCCATGGTTGGGATAGTATTGCAAGTTTAGGAGCTGCTCCCTCGCTGGATGATGCTCCTAAGAATGAGAAGCCTGCAATAACAGGCCAAAGCAAAATGGTGGGAATATACCAAATTTTTCCAATTCTAGGATCAAACCCTTTTCTCAGCAATTTCTTTACCCCTTCAATGCCTTCGTGGATATATGTAAGTAAAAACGCTGCAACAAATGGTCCAAAAGGAGCCACGTAAAGGTTAAAACCCAACATCTGAAGCAGCCAAGAAACCAGGACCATGCAAAGGCAATAAAAAAGAATGACAGCAAATTTCTATTCAACTTTCCTTTTCCCATTACACACAAACCTTTCTCTTTATCTCTATAAACCCGCATTTTTATGATTTTCTCCATAGTATTCGCAAGATGTCGCTTACCAAATTCGGAATACAAAAAGAGGCTACACAACATCCTCACTTAGCCATTGATTCAAACCAGTCGCATACTAAACTACACCGATTCATTCAAATTCTTGGAAAGGCGTACGTAATTTTTAATTGATTTCCAAATATACGTAGAAAGCTGAGGATTTAAACCCAACACATGAGTTCCATTGTTGTTGATATTTTTGTGGCTTCATTAAAATAAATGAGTTAATGAGATGTGTGTTGACGTCGGAAGAAATGATAATTGTGGGTGAAGATGCTTTGAAAGCAGCGGACGCCCTAACTGAATCGAGTTCTCGAATTCTTCAGCTGATTTCTAAGGAGCGTCTTGATGTTTCGACAATTGCTAAGAGGTTGAATTTAAGTGAAGCCTACATTAGTGAACAAATTCATCGTTTAGAGGAGTTGAAGCTTGTGAAGGTGAGTTACGAGCCTGGGAGAAGGGGGATCCGAAAGATCTGCGAGTTAGCCGTTAAGAAGATAGTTATGGTGGACCCCACTATATCTTTGAGTTCTGCAGTGTTTGTTTAACGAGATTAAGTCTCCCACGGCTTTGACGATGGATATGGGTATTAAAACTTCTACTGAGCCGAGAAACGGCTTTTTGTATCCAAGTTCTCTTGTTGTCTCTTCTGTTAAGCTTACATGTAAGTGGTGATTTGCCACGTAGGCAAGAGCTTTACTTCTATGCCTGTAACACTGCCAATCAAGCGGGCGTCATCGCCGACTACGTTTTTTCTGGGAATGTGTTTACATTCACCATTATTTTTTACCTCTTAACTCCATTTTAATTTGAATTGCGTGTATAATATCACTGCGCGTGATTATTCCAACAAGTTTTCCATTCTCTTGAACGGGAAGGCGGCCTACGTTATATTTTGACATTTTCATTAGGACGTCCACGGCTGTTTCCTCAGGGCTTGCGCACTTAAGCTTCTCGCAAGATGTCATGGCGTCGCTTACTTTAGTTTCCTGCCACTTTTCTTTAGGAATCTTCTTTATGTCTTCAAGTGTAATAAGCCCAAGCAGTTTGGAGTCTTTTACAACGGGGAATCCTCCGTGTTTATATTTTATAAAGTGGGTTTCCACTATATCTTTAATTGGAGCGTCGGGATCAGCAGTATGAACCTCTCGGGTCATTATGTCGCGGACTAAAACGTCTGCTAAAGCTTCGCTTACAATGGTCTGTCTGTAGCTTGATTCTGCACCATTTTTCAAGAACCATCCTATTAGAATGAACCACAATCCTCCAATGAAAACTCCTACAATTATGAAGAAAAAGCCCCAGAAAATAAGCAAGTAAGAGAAGAAAACTCCAACTCTTGTGGCGATTCTAGTTGATTGCAACAAGTTCTTTTTCCAGCGCCAAATCCCTGCCCTTAGGATTCTTCCACCATCAAGGGGGAATGCGGGAAGCAGGTTGAAACCGCCCAATAACAGGTTGATATAGGCTCCGTATTCTAAAGGTGCAACGACTAAAACTCCAAAGACGCTTGCTGGATATTGTAAAAACCATAGAATCAAGGAAGTTGCAAAGCTGGTTAATGGTCCAACTAAGGCCACTTTGAATTCAAGGCTGGCTTCTTTCGGTTCATCTTCAATTTCTGATACACCGCCGAAAATAAAGAGAACTATGCGTCTTACTGGCAAGCCATTTTTCTTAGCCACGTATGAATGCGCCAGTTCATGAAGCAAAACAGAGGCGAAAAGCGTGACAGCGCTTATTACGCCAATCAGCCAATAAGTTGCTGAAGATAATCCTGGATATTCCGAGGGTAAATAACCCACAGCAAGAGTCCAAGCAATAAGCAAAACGCCAAGAATTAAGGTAAAGTGAAGCTTAACCGGAACGCCTAAAAGTTTACCAATTCTTAAAGACAAAGTACTTTTCTCCTAACCTCAAATTCTACTATAGATGTATGCATGTCCACTTTATAAATAAATACTAAGATGTGGTAAGCGAGAGCGGCTGAAGGATTGAATCCGTTTTTCCCATCTTTCATTCCCCCAGTCTGCGAACCCTTCGGCATAGTAAGCCTACAGGCTATGGCTATGGAAAAACGGTTATTCTCGGCTCTCGTGGAGTTGTCGGCTTCCGAGAGCAAGTTATCTCTTCTCCGCTTCAGCTACTGTCAAGGCTTCCGAGAGCAAGTTATCTCTTCTGGCATACATCAGAATAGAATCCACATCAACGGCGAAGACTCAGCCGACATAGCTTGGGGAATAAAAGAAACGCTTAAAGATGTGGGGCGAAAATGGACGGAAGGGGGTTTTGAATATTTTACGTGGAGAAAGACTGCAGAACAAACCTTAGAAGTCTACAACGCGGTTATGAGAGAAAAGCAAAGTTTCATTAACATGATTTTCTGAAAGAAGTAGGGGAGACTAACTTGTCGCGAGAAAACATTTGGCATGCATTACCTCTCGAGGAAGTATTCAAGAAACTTGAGACCAATGCGCGGGGATTGACAGTAGCTGAAGCGGAGAAAAGATTAAGCAAGTACGGACCAAATGAGCTAGAAGAAGAAAAAAGAATAACAAAGCTGGCCTTACTAGTTCACCAGCTTAAGAATCCCTTGGTCGGAGTGCTTTTTGCAGCGGCACTCATCTCTTTTCTTGTCGGCAAATTAATCGATACCATAGTTGTGGCTGTTGTAATCGCCTTTAACACGTCGATTGGATTCTTCCAAGAATACAAGGCTGAAGCTGCTCTTCAAGCTTTAAAGTCCATGGCAGCCCCAGAAGCTGAAGTGATTCGAGACTGCCCGGAAAAAGGCACTTGCATTGAGATGAGGGTTAAAGCCAGAGAAATAGTTCCTGGAGATATAATTCTCTTAGATGCTGGAGACAAGGTTCCA
>JAGTQI010000028.1 GCA_018396955.1 Candidatus Bathyarchaeota archaeon
GGCCAGGCGACCCAGTAATAGTGCCGCCGCCAACAACGCAGGAAGAGGCCGAAAAACGCTTGCAAGAAGGCTACGAATGTATTGACTGGTTCCTCTGCAAGAAGAAGCTCTCATAACCTTTTTTCTTTATGCGAGGTGAAAATGGTTTGGTTCAGAAGCTTCGCTCCACAGCCAAACTTGTAAAGGACTTGCGAATAGCTGTTGACGATGGAAGAGCCCACAGCGTATGCCTAGACCTACCGCCAGAACTTGGAACAGACATGGGTCCAACAGCCCTTGAGTTAGGCGTTATGAGCTACGCGGGATGTTTCGCCACAATTTTCGCTTTAATGGCGAAGAAAATGAGAGTTCAGCTTAAAGACTTGGAGGTTAAGCTTGAAGCCATAAAATCCGAAGAGGCTGGAACCGTAACAGAAGCAGCCTTCAACATATCCGTTAAAACCGAAGCCTCAGAAGAAACTGTCCAGAGAATTTTCAAGCTGACGATAGAAAACTGCCCGGTGGGGAAGCTTTTCGAAAGAGCTGGGGTCAAGGTCAGCTACAACATCAAAACGGAAAAATGATGGAGGCCTTGAAGGCTTTGGAAAAGTGGGAGTGCATAATTTGTGGGTATGTATATGACCCTGAGGTCGGGGATCCAGAGCACGGCGTGAAACCAGGAACACCTTTTGGAGCTTTGCCTGAAAACTGGGTTTGCCCAGTTTGCGGCGCTCCGAAGGACCAGTTTGTTAAGAAAAGTTAGAATGGAGGTGTATATGTTTGGAGCAGGCTAAACTGTATGTTTTACCTCAACTGCCTTATGGCTACGGGGATTTGCAGCCCTACATGTCTGAAGAGCAGTTAAGAATTCACCACAGCAAGCATCATCAAGCCTATGTTAATGGGGCTAACGCCATCCTCCAAAGACTGGATAAGGCACGCAAAGAAAACATCGACATAGATGTTAAGGCTACGCTTAAGGAGCTTTCATGGAATGTTGCTGGACATCTATTGCATTCGCTTTTTTGGGGGAATCTGGCGCCGCCAAGCAAGGGCGGAAAACCTGACGGAACCCTAGCCGACAAAATCGCCGAAGAATTCGGAAGCTTTGAACGTTTCCAGAAGGAGTTTTCCCAAGCAGCTGTAAGTGTTGAAGGTTCTGGATGGGCAGCCTTAACCCTTTGTAGACAGACTGGTCGCCTAATGTTGATGCAGGTGGAGAAGCATAATGTGAACGTTTATCCAATGTTCCGAATCCTCATGGTTCTTGATGTTTTCGAGCACGCCTACTACATAGACTATAAAAACGACAGGGGCAGGTTCGTTGAGGCTTTCTGGAAAATCGTTAACTGGGACGAAGTCAACAGAAGACTGCAAGAGGCACTAAAATAGGTCAACGGTGAGTATGCCATGCCGAAAATCCTAATCCTATATTATAGTAGAACCGGAAACACTGAGAAGATGGCTAATGCTGTAGCCGAAGGAGCGAGAACAGTTCAAGGCGTTGATGTGGAGCTAACCTATCACGCCACACCAGAACAGCTAAAAGAGTTTGACGCCATAATAGTTGGTACGCCCACATACCACCACGACACAACCCTCGACATTAAAATGCTCTTTGAAGAGGCTGCCGCAAAAAACATAAACTTGAAAGGCAAGGTTGGCGCCACCTTCGGATCTTATGGATGGAGTGGAGAAGCCCCAAAACTTGTCATTGAAATTTTAAAGAACAAGTTTGAAATGAACGTGACAGAGCCACCCTTACTGATAAGGTACACGCCAGACCCAGCGGGATTGGAAAAGTGCAAAGAATTTGGGCGGAGGATTGCTGAAGGGCTTGTTAAAGCCCAGCATAGGCATTAAAATAGTCCCGACAACCCAATAATTAAAAGGGAGAAGAATATGTCTTCAAAAAATGAACTTCTAAAATTCATTAAAAGGCAGATTGAAGTTGAAAATGAGATTGTTGACTCCCTTAACGAGGCTTTAAAAGGCATAAAAAATCCGTCAGTTAAGGGTGTTTTAAGGGGAATTTCGCTGGATTCTCTGAAGCACGCGGAAATGTATGATGCAGCCCTAAAACTTTTAACCACAACCCAGCAAGCGCTTGCCCAAGAAAACCTAGATAAACAAAGAAGCTTTGTAGAGAGGCATATTCAAATCGAAGCTGAACTTATAAAAAAGATAAGCGACATTCTACCAACAGTGGAAAATGAGAAGGTTGAGCTTCTTCTAACAGCCATACTAGCCGACGAGAAACGGCACCATGAACTCCTAAAAGAGGTTTTGGAAATCATTGTTAGGGGCGAAACGATAACAGAGGAAGACTGGTGGGACATCCTTTGGAAAAACGTGCCATTTCATGGAGCACCGGGCGGATAGCCGTATTGCGTACCATAATTCCCCTTTTTGTTGTAGAGTTTCGTGTGTTTTGGCAAAACTTTTAAACGAATTAGACAAAATTGGAAGGAGGTGAAATGTTTTGGCTTCTCAAAAATTGTTGGAAATGCTGAACGACGCCATCGCAAGGGAAATCCAAGTCTCTATACAGTATATGTGGCAGCACGTCCAATGGAGCGGCGTCAAAGGCTTCGCAGTTCAAGAAGAGCTTAAAAAAGTTGCAATCACGGAAATGAAGCATGCAGAAGCCATCGCTGAAAGACTATTTTATTTGGGCGGAATACCCACAACAAAGCCAACCGAAATAGTTGTTGGAAAAACGCTTAAAGAAATGATACAAAGAGACATAAAAGACGAAGAGAACGCTATAAACCTATACAAGCAGATAATAGCCCAAGCCCGTAAGGAAAAAGACGAAACAACAGCCTTCCTATTCGAAGGGATACTAAAAGACGAGGAGGAGCACCACGATCTCTTCACAACACTAGCAGAAGAAATATAGAAGCCCCAAACTTTTCTTTTCACTTAATTTTTCTAAATTTTCAGATATCATGTAAACTAATCCCTGAAACTAGAGGGAAGGGGGATAGGAAAATGGAATATACAACCAACTATTTTCACATCATGCAAAACGTTTTAATGCACACAATAACATATCGCTGCGATAAGCGAGACTAAATAGAGGTGAATAGGAAAGTGCTGTCTCAAATCCCCATAAAAGTAGACAAGGTTGAAAAGAGGCTTCTAGACAGCGAAATCTTAAGAGCAGCCATAATCGCCGAATTAGACGCAATAAACCTCTATGAACAACCGGCAGCCACAACAACAAACGATAACGTTAGAAAAGTGCTTCTAGAAATAGCCAAAGAAGAAAAAACCCACGTAGGCGAGTTTCAAGCATTACTGCTAAAAGAAGACAAAGAGCAAGTTGAAGAATTGGAAAAGGGCAGAAAAGAAGTTGAAGAAATCAGCAAAACGACATAACAGAAAAATTTTAATCAAAGCTTGGAGCTTTTGTACACCGCATACAATAGCAAATATGGCGATCAAATTAACATTTTATGGATAAATTTTTATCTTTCATGTACAATCATGCTAGCGTTTAGTGATTAATATGGTGTGGCAAAAACTAATCGAAATTTTTCTGCAATTATCACTTAAAGCAGGCAAAAAGCCAGAGTGGCCATGGGGATTGCCGGAGGAGTTAGTTTTAATTTTTGCAATTGTATGGTTTTTCATATCATTGTTTGTGCTGGCGGTTGTTTTATACGTTGCAGGGTTAATTGTTGTAGGCAGAAAACGCGCTTTATTCTCAGATGCCTTCATAATTTCCCTTGTAGGAACCGTTTTAACCACACTATTCACGATTTTTATACCATACCCTTTAATCGCATTAATCCTCAGCGTTTTTGTCTGGCTTGTTTTGATTAAGCGTCTATTCGAAACTGGGTGGCTTGGAGCAATAGCCGTTGGCATACTAGCAATAATAATTTATTTGGCAATTCTTGTGCTCCTAGCCTTCGCCTTCCATATCCTAGAAAAAATATTCGAATGGCTACGCTCAACGTGGCCTTTCGCATAGCGAGGTTTGTGCTTGTCGGAATTAAGAAGACGCGTCTTCATTTTAGGTTTAGCTTTTCTTTTCTCGCTTCTCTTATCTTCACTTGAGAACACGGTTTTCTTTGTAGTTCTAGCAAAAGACATTATGCAAAATCAACTTTTGGCTATCGGGATGATATTTCTACATAACGTGCTTGTTGTCTCCATGATTCTCCTCGGCATGTCTTTCTACGTGGGCCTTGTTGTCGCGGGATTCTTTAAAAGGGAAAAATATTCATATATCGTTTTGGAGTATCCGCAAGCCTTTGCTATAGTCTTCACTGTAATGATTCTTTTTCTAAGCATATTGAGGGGTTGCAACTTAATATATGGAAAAGTCAACTTAAGAAGCATTACCTAAAATACAGATTATGAGCATGCCCGTAGGAATCGTCGAGGGTTGCGGCATCTATTTAACGCTTAAAAAGACATTGAGCAGAACGCTTAAAACAAAAGACCTCGTTTACATTTACGCATATTCTTCATAACCGCCATACTGGAAGTAGCCTTCATAAACCTTCTAACGACGTTTATAAGTTGAAATTTTAAAAATGAATGTTTTAGTTCCCAGTCAAAACCAGCTTCCTCAACTTTTTAGCTTTTCCCTCAAATCCTTTATAAGTCTCTTAAGCTTGGGACTCAACTTAACTGGATATTTGGATGCACCCCTTAATCTCTTATACTTTTCCGGAAGCCTTGAAAGATTGTTTAAGGCGTTTTTTCTTATATCTTCAAGGGATGGCATATCGTAGACTATTTTGCCCTTCTCCATAACCTTGATGAGAAGTGCCTCACCATCAATGTTTTCGCCTTCCAAGGCTATTACATCTTTAGAAAAGTTTCCCCTTTCATCCATAAACCTAAAGACCTGCTTTCTTCCAGGGAGGGTGGCTTTTCTTTCGCTTAGCTTCATTATCGGCTCGAATTCTCCTTTCTCGTTCATCTTTTCACATAGTTTATAGATTATGTCAACATAGGGTCTGTCTGCCGAGGTTCCCATGCGGGTTCCAACGCCGAAGGCGTCTATTTTTGCCCCTTTGCTTAGAAGCTCTCTTATCTTATACTCGTCAAGGTCTCCGCTTGCAAATATTTGCACATAACCAAGTCCGTTATCATCGAGCATTTTCCTAACTTTGCGGCTTATTTCCACAAGGTCTCCGCTGTCGATGCGTACCCCGCGAAGCCTAAACCCCATTTTTTCAAGCTCTTTGGCAACAGTTATGGCGTTTTCCGCACCTTTAATGTTGTCGAAAGTGTCTATTAAAAGGGTCGACTTGTCAGGAAAGGTTTTTGCAAAAGCTCTGAAAGATTCTATTTCGTTGTCGAAGAACATGACAAAGGAATGTGCCATAGTCCCGAAAATTGGGATGCTATACATCATTCCGGCTAGGACGTTTGATGTGCCGTGGCAACCGGCTATATAACTTGCACGGGCAACCTTCATCCCAGCGTCTGTCCCATGCTCCCTTCTCAAACCAAACTCGATTACAGACCTTCCTTGAGCGGCGTAAACAACCCTGGAGGCTTTAGTGGCTATCGTGGTTTGAAGATTAATGGTGTTTAAAATGAAGGTTTCTATCAGCTGGGCCTCTATTATTGGGGCTGTAACCCTGATTAATGGCTCGTTGGGAAAAACCACTGTGCCCTCTGGAACAGCCCAAACATCACCACTAAACTTGAAATTCCTCAAATATTCGAGGAATTCCTCTTTGAACCCTTGGCTTTTCAAGAATTTTATGTGTTCTTCGGTGAACCTCATTTTTTCAAGAAATAATAGGACTTGTTCTAAGCCAGCAAATAGGAAATAGGAGCGGTTTGGTGGCAAACGCCTTATGAAAAGGTCGAATGTGGCGGGTTCAAACCTTTTATTGTCAAAGTAGCTTGCACACATTGTAAGCTCATAAAGGTCTGTTAACATGCTCATGTTCTCTTCGTCAACAAAGCCTAACGAAGCTTTCACGAAACATCACCTTCGAAACTTGTATCCCGTTTATCCTGGGAATGGGCAAGTCTTTGTTGGGCAACCTCCAGCATACTCTGAATCTGCTGAAATAAATTTCTTTTCAGCAGTTTTCACTTCCCCGATGTATAAAACTTGTTCTGGCTTGCTTCCATAACGGAAAACAGTCACACCTTTACATTTTAGTTTCCACGCAAGCTCAAACACTTTTCTAACATCGTCAACTGTCGCCTCGTAGGGCATGTTAACAGTTTTTGAAACAGCATTATCCGTATACTTCTGGAAAGTTGCTTGCATTCTAACATGCCACTCCGGCTCAATGTCCAGGGCCGTCACAAAAACCTTTTTGACGTCTTCTGGAACCTTGTCTATCTTTTGAACGGAACCAGTTTTCGCTATTTCTTCAAGAAGGTGGGCGTCATAAAAACCCCTCTCCTTCGCCACCATTTCAAACAATGGGTTTGTTTCAAAAAGTCTCGTCCCGTCCAAAACGTTTCTTATGAAGGATATGGCGAAAAGCGGCTCAATTCCAGACGAGCATCCAGCAATTATGCTTATGCTTCCTGTTGGAGCTATTGTTGTGACTGTGGCATTTCTCATAGCTTTATATTTATCCTTCCAGATGCTCTTGTCGAAGTTTGGGAAGGAGCCTCTTTTCTCAGCGATTTCCTCAGACTTTTTATGTGCTTCTTCATCGATGAACTTCATCAATTTTTCTGCAAGCTCTAAGGCTTGCTCAGAGTTGTAGGGGATGCCCAGCTTAATGAGCATATCTGCAAAACCCATAACACCTAAGCCTATCTTCCTATTAGCCTTCGTAACCCTCTCTATCTCCTTCAACGGATACTTGTTTGCGTCTATAACATTATCCAAAAAGTGAACGGCGTTCCTAACAGTTTCCCTAAGCTTATCCCAAATAATTTTTCCATCCTCAACCATGCGTGAGAGGTTAATCGACCCCAAATTGCACGACTCGTAGGGCAAAAGTGGCTGTTCACCACAGGGATTAGTTGACTCTATCCTTCCAACTTCAGGTGTGGGATTATGCCTATTAATCTCATCTATGAACACCACACCCGGATCTCCACTAGCCCAAGCAGACCTCGCTATTAGGTTCCAGACATCCTTAGCCTTAAGCTTGTCCGTTTTCTCCTTGCTTCTTGGATTTACCAGCCAGTATTCGCCATCCATTTCAAGGGTTTTCATAAACTCGTCGGTTACGGCAACAGATATGTTAAAGTTTGAGAGGAAGCCGGGTTGCTGCTTTGCAGTTATAAACTCAAGAATGTCTGGGTGGTCCACACGCAAAATCCCCATCATAGCCCCCCGTCTTTTGCCGCCCGCCTTAATAACCTCTGTGGCTACATCAAAAACCCGCATAAAACTAACAGGGCCGGAGGCCACGCCCTTGGTGGACATGACTATGTCGCCTTTAGGCCTAAGCCTTGAAAAGTCGAAGCCGACACCACCGCCGCTTTTCTCGATTAGAGCCATGTTTTTGACGGCTTCAAAAATGCTGTCCAAAGAATCTTCAACTGGTAGGACAAAGCATGCAGAGAGCTGACCAAGCTTTGTTCCAGCATTAAAAAGCGTCGGTGAGTTTGGGAGAAACTCAAGCCTCGCCATCATTCTATAAAAGGTTTCCATACTTTCTTTCGGGTCTTCACCATATTTTCGGTCAATCCTCGCTATGGCTTTTGCAACTCTCCTAAACATTTGAGCCGGGTCTTCAATTATGTTGCCAGTTTCATCCCTTCGCAAATAACGCTTCCTCAAAACCTCAAGAGCATTAACCGTCAGCTTAGGCTCTTCAATCCCAAGCCTTTCCCTTAACCGCCTTATCTCCTCCTTCTTCTTCCTATAAGCCTGATATTCAAAGGCGACTTCTTCAAAACCGCTTCTCTTTAAAACCTCTACTACAACGTCTTGGACATCCTCAACCGAAGGGATTCTCTCTACAAACCTTTCTTCTAAAAGGCTAACAATACCCCTTGTTAACCGTTCAGCTTTTTCTCCATCTTCAAGTTTAACAGCCACAAAGGCCTTGTGAACAGCGTTTTTAATTCTTTCGGGGTTGAAATCGACTATTCTTCCGTCTCTTTTCCTAATTTTTGTTATGGGCATGATTTTTCAATCACAATTGGATTAAACGCCAATATAAAGTTTGAAAAGCTTGACTTTTCTTCCACCACTTGTTAATTTTACTGATTGGAAATTTAAAATTTTATATACAGCCGTTGCCATTGTAGTGTTGAGCGTCATGGCTGATATCTGTCCAATATGCGGGCTTCCCAAAGACTTGTGTGTCTGCGGTGAGATAGGGAAAGAGCAGCAAAGAATTCGTATAAGGTTTGAAACAAGAAAGTTCGGCAGACCAACGACAATAGTTGAAGGCATAAATGACAAGGATGCAGACCTTGGAAGCCTAGCTCAAAAATTGAAAAGCTTCTGTGCATGTGGGGGCACAGCCAAAAATGGTCAAATAATCCTCCAAGGGGACCACCGCGAAAAAGTTCGCCAATACCTAATAAAGCTTGGCTATCCAGAAGAAAACATAGAAGTTCAATAGTTACGCTTCGTCCGAAAGGTGTAAGCCAATGCGAATCCTACAGAACATGCGTGAAGTATTTAGGAATCTGAAGCGTCGTGGGCCGTCCAAAATATATTGCCCAAAATGTGGAAGCCCCAGAATTCACCTATCAAGCAGCCTTAACTATTGGTTAACGCCTAAAAAGTATGTTTGCGAAGACTGCGGTTACATTGGTCCAATAGTTATGGAGATTGAAAAGGAAGAGAATGAAAGGGAATAAGCTAATCTGGCAGTTCTAGGTTTAGCTGTCTCTTCAGTGTCTTGTAACGGTTTCGCACTGTGACTTCGGTTACTCCAGCGGCTTCAGCAATGTCCTTTTGGGTTTTCTTCTCATTATTTTGCAAGCATGCAATGTATAATGCAGCAGCAGCCAACCCCATAGGGTCTTTTCCAGCAGCGGCACGCTTCATTTTTGCTTCGCGTAGAATTTGTATGGCTAGTCCTTGCGTTTTACCTGAAATTCCAGTTTTTTCGGCTATTTTTGATATGTATGTTAATGGGTCTGCGATGGGCATTTGCACGTCAAGCTCTCTGAGCAGAAGCCTATAACAGCGGGCAACATCCTTTTTATCTACTAGGCTGGCTTCCGCTATCTCCCTCAAAGTTCTTGGAGTTCCGCTTCCACGGCAAGCAGCATAAAGTGCAGCGGCGGCTATAGCTGCGATTGATCTTCCCCGCACCAAGCCCTTGTCTAGGGCCTTGCGGTATATGACGGCTGCCTTCTCCTTGATTGGCGGTGGAATGTACACTTTGTCTGAAAGGCGGTCAAGCTCAGCCATTGCCTGTGCCAAGTTGCGATCTATCGAGGAGTGTACCCTAGAGCGTATCTGCCATTTTCTTAGACGCCACATTTGCAGACGTGTTGAAAGCGGAAGTTTTCTCCCAAAGGCGTCACGGTCCACCTGGCTTATGGCTGTTGACAAACCCTTATCATGGACGGAGTAGGATGTCGGAACTCCAACACGGCTTCTTGAAGCTTTCTCTTCTTGTGTGAAGGCTCGCCACTCTGGCCCCTTGTCCATCATTTGCTCGTGAAGCACTAGTCCACATTCTCCGCAAACGGTTTCGCCAGTGTCGTAGTCATGGATAAGGTTTGCACTGCCACATTCTGGGCACTTGTCGACTAGACGTTGACGGGTTCCGCTTTCTTTTCCACTCATTTTCCCACGCTTCGATTTCTGCGTAGAACCGTCCCCTTTTCATTTCCCCATTAATATAGGAGTAGAAGACGCCATCCGGCCCCGCGTGTTTTATCCAAAGGATATGTTTTAATATATAAATTTTACGGTTTAAACTAAAATATCTCCTTCACAAATTTTGAATAATGATACATGCTATTAATCTAACAGAAGAGTCTGTGCCAAAATGATAAAGCTTCCAGAAAAACCGCGAAAAACGCTGGAGAAGACCGTAAAGGAAATGACTGCCAAAGAAACTGTTTCTGGAATAGGCTTATTTGGAAGCTTAAGCCGAGGAGACGCCGCTCCATCAAGCGATATCGATTTGCTAATCCTCAGCAGCGAGCCGCTGGAAGACGAGTATGTGGAAAGAGTTTTAGTCGGCGATCTGTTTTTAGACATGAATTTCGTCCCAAAACATTTGCTTCAAGGCCCCATACACCCAAAACTTGACCAAAAACTTTACGAGGCCCAAATCCTTTATGATAGAGACTGGACTCTGACGAATACAAAACTTTTAATGGCAAAGTTTTATGGCTCCTCTGAAAGAGTTGACATGAGGACAAAAGCCCACATAATAGAGTCAGACATATACCTGAGCCGTGCAACCTCAGCCTATGCAAAAGGCGACTACTTGAGTGCTCAACTCTTCGCCATAGTTGCCATGGAAAATATCCTGCGAGTGCTGTTGGAAATAGCCCTCGAACCATTTTCAAACAGTCGCCTCTTGGAAAGGTTGAGAGTTGCAGCTGAAAGGCTTGGTATGCAGGAAATTCTCGATGATTATATGAGAACAGCCAAACTGAACGAGGTGGGCGTGTCAGAGGCTAAAGAGAAGCTTAAACTCTTTAAGACCGTTTGGGATGAGATGAGCTTCTTTGTTAAACGAAAACCCCAAGCGCTAAAAAACGCGCATTTTAAAATTAAAACAAGCATAAACTACTATTTTAACGCCGCGTTTATGCAAGGCACAATTTTAAGAGCAAACTCGATAATAAACTCTGGAGGTTTTGCTGAGACGGCGCGCTACTTAACCAGCACATCCCTAAACATTGTCGAAAGCTATGCTTGGCTAAAGGCCGCCACTAAGAGGCAGAAAATAGACCACACAAGCCTAATCCGCTCAATAGAAAAGCTCGAAAAGAACAACCCAAAGCACAGTCAAAATATTATCAAGCTTTTAAGCCTAACCGACACAGCCAATTTAGGCAAGGCTGAAGCGGCAGAAACCATCAAAAAAGCTAGAAAAAACATATTGAAAATAAGGCAGGAAAGAAAACATTTAATCAAAACACACATATCAAAGAGTTAGATTAACCATCTTGTTTATGTGAAGCCCGGTGGTGTAGTGGACAAGCATAGCGGGCTTTGGACCCGCCGACGGGAGTTCGAATCTCCCCCGGGCTACCAATTTTTATATTATACGGGCATTGCTTTTGCTTGTGTAGTCTATGGCTGACCAGATTAGTGTGGCGATTATTGTCCATGGGGGTTACTGTAGAACATTCGCTTCTGCATTTATGCTGTGGACATTTATCTATGTTGGTTTTGTGTAAGGAGGAAGGCGGGGAAGATTAAATTCGCTCCTGCGTTTTTATTATGTCCTTGTGGTAGTTGCTGTAGAGGGCTATGACTGGGTTGTGGCCCAAAAGTCTATCCTTCACTATTATGGTTGTCACCGGAGCCTTTGAATACATTGTAAAGAGCATGTCATGCCTAACACATAAGCCGATGATTATGTTTGTCCGTTCCAGCCTCGTTTAGGATTTGAGCTTGATTCTTGGACGCACATTGGCGTATCAGCCATGAGCCATCGCATGTTGCAGTGTTTAAGCCTTTTAAGCCTTCTCGGCATGTTGCAAATTTAACGCCATACTTTTTAGCCAGTCTTGCCATGTTCTCCATGAGTTTAAGCCTTAAAGCTTTCGGCAGGTAAGTGTATCGCCCTAATCTTTCGCCTTTTTCGAAGTAGAGGGGTTTAAGTTTTTCAGTTGTTTTTGGCATGGCTAGGCTTAGTCTTTGCCAGTTGTCCGCCTTAACCTTGTATGTGGAAGCGGTTATGTGTCTAACGCCTATTTGGGCTACTGCCCTAACAAGGGTTTCTGGGTTTTCGTTTATGTAGGGGATTATTGGATCTATGCGCACAGCCACTGGCAAACCCTTCTCGGCAAGCCTTTCAATGGTTTTCAGCCTCATCGGGGGCGAGGGAGCGTTTGGCTCTAAAATTTTGGCTATTTCCACATCGTCGGTTGTTATTGTCACTGCCACCATGGAGGGCACACGCCTTAAAAGGTCTATGTCCCTCAAAACAATGTCCGACTTCGTTATTATCTGGATTTGGCAATTTTGCCGCGTTAAAATTTCTAGGCAACGCCTAGTTAAGCCCCTTTCCGCCTCAATTGTGGGATAGGGGTCTGAGGAGTTGGCGATGGAAACAAGCTCGCCATTAAGTTTGGATGCCTCCCTCTCTAGTCGCGGCAACAAATCCTTTTTTGGTCTGCAATCAAAAAAGTGCGGTATGTAGCTAGAAGCATAACAGTAGACGCATTTATGGTCACATCCGGTGTAGGGATTGAAGGTTAGTTTAGGCGGACAAGTGCAGAGGGGCGAATGCCAAGGGTCAAACCATGATAACAAGTTCAATGGTTTCAAGGGCCTCGCGATTTGTTATTATAATTTTTGTGTCCGTACTTTCTTGTAAAAGTTTTTGTTGAAAAATTTAAAAAGTGAATTCAATAAATATGATGGTTAACATAACAGTTTCCATTCCAGAAGAATTGTATAGGAAGATGAAAAAGTATTCTGAGGTTAGATGGAGTGAGGTTGTGCGGAAGGCTTTGGCAGATATATTAGGCGCCTTGAAGCCATAGAGCGAGGCGTTGTTCCCTCTGAAAGGCTTGTGGAGTTGCTAAGGGAATCCAGCCTCGACCTGAGCGGCGTAAGCCTAGGAAAGGCTCTAGAATTTTACGAGAAGGCAAGGGAGCTGGGAGTGGAAGAGGTTTTCCTCTACGACACAAGCGCGCTCATAAGCCTTCTAAAAAGTGGCAGAAGCCAAGCCAAGGGCTTTGCAACAATCCTAAACATTATCAGTTTCCAAAAGCCCTAGACTTCAAAGATTTAAGCGTAATATACCCGAACGTTGAAGACTACGACGAAGCCTTAAAAATTTCAGCTTCTCTTTTAAGGAAGGGCAAGCCAATACCCGCCATAGACATTTCGATGGCAGCCATGTGCCTAAGAAGGGATTTGACACTTGCCACTGGAGATGAGCGTTTTAGGCGTGTTAGGTCTGTGAGGAAAGAGTTTAAGATAGAACTTGTAAACACCTCCACCTAAACTCTAGAGAGGCCTACCAATTTGCAGAGTCACGTCCTTAACAAAATTGGCGTTTAAACGTCTAAGCCATGCATAGGCCCGGAAAGCGCTAACACTTTTTCACAGCCAAAAATCGTCCAGACACCGCTTTATGCGCCCGACATCTCGGGCGGTTGGGGGCCGCGGGCTGAGCTGGTCGGCCGAAGCCTTCCAGCGTACACCCCGGCTCCATCAAACCCGTCTTCTACGGGAGCCCTCGTCCCCTTTTGGCAATGGGCTGTTGCCAGCCCCGCCATATGTCGGGGATTGGCTGCCTATTTTCGGGAGGGGCTTCGGGCTTAGATGCTTTCAGCCCTTATCCCCAGCGGCGTGGCTGCCCGGCGTCTGCCCTATCGGACAACCGGTAAACTAGAGGCCACAGCGTCCCGTTCCTCTCGTACTAGGGACCCTTTCCCCTCAGGCAGCCAGCACCCCCAGCAGATAAAGTCCGACCTGTCTCACGACGGTCTAAACCCAGCTCACGTTCCCCTTTAATAGGCGAGCAGCCTCACCCTTGGCCCCTTATGCAGGGCCAGGATGGGAAGAGCCGACATCGAGGTACCAAGCCGCGGGGTCGATGGGGACTCTCGCCCGCGACGAGCCTGTTATCCCCGGGGTAACTTTTCTGACACATCCGGCCCCCACCAAGGGGGACACGGATGATCGCTAGGCCCGGCTTTCGCCCCTGGATCCCTCACTTTGGAGGATCCAGTCAGGCCGGCTTTTGCCCTTGCACTCTACGACGGGTTTCTGTCCCGTCTGAGCCGACCTTAGGGCGCCCTTGATATCTTTTCAAGGGCGTGCCGCCCCAGCCAAACTGCCCACCTGCCGTTGTTCCAGCGCCCTAGGCGCCGGTGAGAAACACGGTTGCGGAAGGACGGTGTTCCATTGGCGCCTCCCCCGGCTCCCGGAGAAGCCGGGATCGACGGCTCCCGTCTACACTCTGCATCCGCAGCCATGTTCCAGCGGCAGGCTGCAGTAAAGCTCCACGGGGTCTTCTTTTCCCGCTGGGGGTTCGTGGACTGTTCGTCCACGTTACGTGGGTTCACCGGGTGCCAGGCGGGGACAGCGGGGCCCTCGTTGATCCATTCATGCACGTCGGAACTTACCCGACAAGGCATTTGGCTACCTTGAGCAACACCCGCTACGGGTGCTGGACCATATCTTCACCGCCCTCGAGGCGGTGCTCGGCGTATGGTCTCTGAGGCGCCCACCCTCCTTTTAACCTCAGATATAATCTCATCCAGTGAATATTTTCTGTCGCTGGACATTTCATACGCCCTCTCAAGAAGTCTTATGAAACTCTTAAGGTTGCGGTGCTCGCCCTTCTCAAGCCTTTGGACGATTTCCTTGAAGGCCTCAAACTCTCTTTGTTTAATGATGGGCTTGTACTTGTTAAAGAAGGGTATTATTACCTCAGCTAAATGTCGACGCGAGTCCACAACATATTGAAGAACGGCATCCTCTTGTCCAGGCTTTGGTATTATGCGGCCACAATTGAAAACTCTTTTAATTATCTCTAGGACAGCGCCGTGCTCTTTGCTTTGCGTGATGTGAAATATCGGATCAATGACCCACCCGAATCTTGTGTCATTCTGCTTTTTAATGGACACTGAAAAGCACCCTTCACCGTCAACGAAGCCTACAATGTAATAGTGCAAGTATTTGCGCCGCTTCGGAAGCCTCTTCGGATCCATCAAATCGGAAAATTCGTACAGCAACAGCTCCACCGGAACTTAGGCTTTTACCCATGGTATTAAGCCTTATGTTTTCTTGAGGGTGGTTCCCTGCGGATCAGAGTCACAGACTCAACCACTTTTCCCTACTCGGGGGGTTGAGCCTACCCCTTCCCCGCATATAGCCGAGTTTAACGACTCCCTAACTCGAGAGTCAGAGTTACTCCCGGCGTTTGCAGGCCCTTAGCCCGGTTGAACCCGGGTTTCAGGTACCTGTACTGGCCAGGATTCAGAAGCCGTTCACACCCTTTCGGGCTTGCGGCTTCCTGTGTTTTTATTAAACAGTCGGGACCCCCTTGCTACTGCGACCTGCTGTCCCAGCACGAGGCCAAGACAGCAGGCACCCCTTCTACCGAAGGTACGGGGCCAATTTGCCGAGTTCCCTCGCCCTGGCTTACCCCCGACACGCCTTAGGTTCCTCGCCTAGGGGCACCTGTGTCGGTTCTAGGTACGGTCACGGAGGATCCTTCCCAACGCCCTTTTCACTGGCTCCAGGGATCGGCTGAACCGCCCTAAACGGGCGGCTATTCCCGCCTTCACCTGGTTCTCGCCATTACGGCACTCCCCAGGCTTATACGGTTAAACAAGGCGACAGCCTTGCTCAGCCTACCCCGAAGCGTCAGGCGTTGGGCCTGCGTCGCCGCGGTTGTACCTCCGTGGCGCCGGAATTTTAACCGGCTTCCCTTTCGGCGTGGTCGGTTAAGCCACGCCTTAGGACCGGCTTACCCCCGGCTGACGACCGTTGCCGGGGAACCCTGGCCCCTTCGGCGGAGGGGATTCTCACCCCTCTTTGCTGTTACTACCACCGGGATCTGCACTCCCGGCCGGTCCACTGGACCTCACGGCCCAGCTTCTACCCAGCCGGGACGCCCTCCTACCGACGCAGCGTAAGCTGCGCCCTGAGGTATCGGCGGCTGGCTTAGTCCCGTCCATTTTCGGGGCCGTCAGCCTCGGCGGGTGAGCTGTTACGCACTCTTTAAAGGATGGCTGCTTCTAAGCCTACCTCCCCGCTGTCTAAGGCTGACGACGCCCTTTAGTTTGACATTTAGCCAGCACTTTGGGGCCTTAACCTCAGTCTGGGTTGTCCCCCTCTCGGTCCGGGAGCTTACCCCCCGTAACCCGCCTCCCGGGGTCTACGGCGCCGATGGATTCGGAGTTTGAAAGGAAGGTGGAGCCTTTCGACCCCTTAGCCTTCCAATCAGTGCTCTACCCCACCGGCCGCCTCGCCCGGGGCTGGGCTGCGACCCACTTCGGAGGGAACTAGCTATCACCGGGCTAGATTGGTCTTTAGCCCCTAGCCCCAGGTCTGGGGAACGAATTGCACGTCAGCACCCTTTCGGGCCTCCACCAGGCTTTCGCCTGGCTTCGCCCTGCCCAGGGCTAGATCGCCCGGTTTCTAGCCTCACGGCCGTGACTCCAAGCCCTTTCAGACTCCGCGCCTCGCTAGGCTTAAGCCCAGCTGCGCGCATGTCGGTTTCCCTACGCCTGCGGGCTTAAAACCCTTAGGCTCGCCACAGCCGTGAACTCCCCGGCCCGTGTTTCTAGACGGAACGTGCAACCCTGGTCCCCCTCCCTCGTACTCCCGCCTCGCGGCGGTTTCCTTTGGGAGGGATCTACCCTTCCGGGCTGCACACGTCTGTAACCGTCTGGTTTCAGGCGCTTTTCACCCCCCTCCCGGGGTACTTTTCAGCTTTCCGTCACCGTACTAGTGCGCTATCGGTCTTGAGACGTATTTAGTCTTGGAAGTTGGTGACTCCCAACTTCCCGCACCCAAACCAGGGTACGGTACTCTGGGACACCGGCACAGCTCCTTCCGGCTTACGCC
>JAGTQI010000001.1 GCA_018396955.1 Candidatus Bathyarchaeota archaeon
AGCTTTATATTAAACAGTTGTGGTGTTAAAACCGCGTTTGAAACATGGGCTTTAACTCCTCGCCCTTAAGGGTGAAGATTCAACGGTTGGGTAATTCTCTCAAAATCCTCTTCAGAAAGATTAGGGGTTTACCCCCATATAACTAAGGTAAGTGGATTGGCTAGAAGATACTTTGTAATGAATGGATTTGACGGCGCCATGACTATTTTCGGCATAATCTTAGGTTCGTGGATGGTTGGAGTGATAAAACCAGAGGTTATTTTGCTCGCGGGGCTTGGCGCATGCCTCGTCATGGGAGTCTCCGGATTTTTCGGAGCTTTTATGGTTGAAAAGCCGAGAGGGAGCGTCACTTAAAGGAAATGGAGGGGAAAACAAGGAATAATGTTGATCCTGTACATTATGAAGCGGCACGCTTTGCGATGTTTTATGTGGCGTTTATAGATGGTATCTCTCCAGCCCTAACGGTCATAATTTCGCTAACACCCTTCATTCTTATATCCATGAGAATAATCTCGTATCAAGCGCTTATATTGCTTCAATACTGCTCTCTTTAGCTGTTCTCTTTCTTTTAGGTGTATACTTGGGCAAAATAGCAAAGGATAGCGGATGGCTCTACGGCATAGCGATGATCACGGTGGGCGATTAACAGCACTCATCGTATTCCTTATCCAGTTGTTTCTGGGCTAACATAAAAATTCTTAAGCAAGAGCATGTTTTAGTTTGGAGAAAAGAGGTTAAAGGGGTTTCATTGGAAAAATTTGAGAAGTCCACTTTTATCGCCTTGATTTCTGTGTGTGCTGCCATCAGTATAATTTGTGACTCATTGGTTGCTCCGCTACCCTATTCCGGTGTTTGGCTCAGCTGGATTTTCATATCTGAACCGATAACTGGGATACTGCTTGGTCCGTTGGCTGGCTTCCTTTCAAACCTAATAGGAGTTATGATTGGGCACTTCATAAATTACATTGATGTATACGAGTTCCTTTTCACGCTTGGTGCACCTCTTGGGGCAATGATCTCAGCACTGGTTTTTAGAAGAAGATGGGGAATAGTTTTAACATATTATCTAGCCCTTTTTGGAGGTTTTTTCGTTGCGCCAGTTTCGTGGCAACTTCCATTTTGGGGGATGTGGGATGTGTATCTGGCTTTTGCTACCTTACTTTTTTTGGTTATTATCACGTCAAAGCGGAAAAGTTTGTGGAATATAAACTCTAAAAAACGTTTAATCTACATTCTCTGCCTTAGCGCGTTCATCGGCTTGGAGGCGGATGTTCTCTTTCGCATTTTCATTTTCGTGCCATGCCAAACCTATAAATTATTTTACGGCTATGGAGTCAGTGAACTTCAGGCTATATGGGGTTTAGGCGCCGTTGAAACCCCGATAAAAGTGGGTTTATCCACCATTATAATATCAATAGCGGGTCCATCAATAATTGATGCTGTACGTAAGTTGAAATTACCAGTTTAAAGGCTGAAGTCTATTATAAATAACCTTGGCTAAGCGAGTAGCTTTCCAGAGGGATGTTTTGCGGCTTTCTCCCTCAGCCAAAACAGAGCATATGGGTTCTCCCCGTTCAATAATACTGTGTGGGGGAGGAACGTTTCGCACGCCTTTTAAAGTTGTAAGGTCTGGGACAACGACCCGTTTCGGAGCGTATAAGATGAGGCGTGTGCAAAAATTTGACGGCGCCTTTATTGTTGGTAGTTCATCGTATAGGCAAGCTCTGACATGAGCATCAACAAGATTAATCCCTAAAACCCTTTCCACACAGCCTAAAGTTCCTTGAAACCGCGGATTAACCTCTATAACGTGAGGTGTTCCATCCTTAGAAATGACTATATCGACGCCATTAGAGCCTATAAGACCGAAATGCGTAGCAATTTTTTCTGCTATAAGCTGACATTTTCCAAAAAATGATTTAGTCGTTTGAAAAGGCACAATATTACCGCAATAGCCGAAAGGCTCATTTTGAAAAACTGATGGTAGTCCCAATAATTGTTCATTTATTGATAAAATCTTAACAGCGCTTTTTCCAGCCAAAATAGATATACTTGCATGAAAACCCCTAATCAATTTTTGGACAATGACTTTGTCACTTATCTTTGACGCTGAGGAAAAAGCCTTCACTATGTCCGTAGGATTTGATGCGGCTCTTGTTCCTATTCCTCCAAAGCCACCAGCCGGTTTAATAACAACTGGATACCCAATCCCAGCGGCAGCCTCTTTCGCTTCCAAAACGCTTTTAACAACAACTGTTCTGGGATGAGGGATTCCTAATTCTTTAAGCTTACCGAAGAATACCTGCTTTTCACGAACGTTTCTAATAGTGCTTGGAGAATTCCCCAGTATTGGCGCAATGTTGTTCAGCTCGCAAAGAACGTCGAATCGGTCGTCGAGACCTGAAGAAAGCAACACTGCATCTATGCGCCATTTCTCTGCCAAATTTTTAGCCAACTCCAGAAGAACTTTTGGGTTAAAGAAGGTGCTTCTGTCTTTGTGGCTTTCTCCATTGTAATGCTTTATTGCAGATCTGTAATCGTTACAAGCCCATTGCAGGTCAACATCGTCAAAATAGTCGACTGCATAAACATTATAGCCGGCGCTTTTTGCAGACGCAGCAATAAAAGTTGTGTCTACGCCGATAACCAAGAAGTTACAGATATCAGTGTTTGTCAACTGTTTGCTTGCTCCGCTTTTGCGGATGCAGCGAAATAGAATTATGTTGGCGGTGGCGGTGGTTGCTGTTTTCTAATCTCCAGGTGTTCTGTTAACATTAATACGCCCTCAATTATTAGGAATATGCCAACTATCAAGTTTAGAGATTCTTTCCAAGCTATTACTATGATGCCAAAGATTATGCATACTATAGCTAGCACTGGTTTAGAAACCGTTATGCCTATTTTCTTTAAACCCTTCTCAACGACCTCTGTCAAATCTACTTCCCTCCAACTTAAACAACTCATTGGTGTACTTCTTAAATCAGCTAAGCTGTTCGAATTAAAGTTTTAGTTATAAATCGTCTATAGAAATATATATCTGATTTTTTGTGTTAATGTTTTGTCGGTGAAATTTGATGGAGCAGCGTAAAATAATGTCTCTCGGACGCTCTTCACTTGTCATTTCGCTTCCTAAGTATTGGACAGAGTTAAATGAGCTTAAAAGCGGGGATGTTGTTTCTATTGCGATAAACAGAGACCGCTCTCTTGTTGTTTTTCCCGGTGCGCGGAAGGAACGAGAACCAGCCAAAATAACTCTTCATGTTGAATCAGAGAAGGACATATCCTTCGTTATCCGTAGCATAATTGCCTGCTACTTGAATGGTTATTCCATCATCAGACTTGTTTCAGACAAATTTTTCACGGTGCCTCAGCAAAAAGCCATCCGAAAAATTGTGCAGATGCTTTACATGCGGATAATGGAGGCTGACACTAAAGAAATGCATATTGCAACCCTTATAGATGAGTCTAAAGCATCCATTGAAACAGGAATTACCAGAATGTATAAAGTATCCAGCTCCATGTGCCGGGATGCCTTCACTGCCCTTAAAGAGCAGGATGCAGCCCTTGCAAAATCAGTTTATATGATAGACGACGAGGTTGATCACTTCTCCTTTTTCTTGCTGAGGTTAGTGCGTAGGGCGGCTGTCGATCCCGCGTTGGCTAACCAGCTTGCTGTAGAGCCCATCGACTGCCTAGATTATCAGACGCTTATTCACCGTATAGAACAAGTTTCAGATCAAGCTGCAAGTGTGGCAAAACATGTAATTATGATGGAAGGAGGTGGGAAAAAAGTTTCAAAGCCCTTATTGGAGAAGATGTATTCTGCTGGATGTGACGCATTAACGCTTTACGACAATGCAGTAAATTCCCTTTTTACAAAGGATGTGAAAACAGCAAACGAGGTTATTGAGAATCAAGCTAAAATAGAGAAATTAAATAGGGAGGTAGCATCCCTAGCATTTTTGAGGGAGAAAGACACCGAGGTTATTTGCGCGTGCTGTTCCATAAGGGACAGCATCCAACGCATAGCGGAGTATTCAGCAGACATTGCAGAGATTACCATCCACCAATCATTTAAGGTTCCATCTTAACCATTGCTATGTTTACTTTCGTTCCTTTGGAGGATAGCTGACTGTGACTGCAAGCTTGGCGGCTGGAAGTTCACCCTTCAATATTTTTCTTGCCAGCTCCATTGCATAATTGTAGTTGTAAACCGTTCCTTTACCGTTTCTTCTGGCTTCTTTTAAGATTTCACGTTCAAGCTTGTATTTAAGGCGTCCAATTGTTAATGGTCCTATGCCGAAGATTCCAGGGGCAAATTCTCTCATATCGTCGTCAAGTTTCATTCCTTCCACTCCAAGCGGTGGAACAGCGTTAACGTCAGCCATAACTTTAACAAATTTCACCGCTTCAAGCATGTCTTTGGTTATTATGCGGACGCCAGCAACGGAAGCGCAGAGAATAACATCCGCATCATTTATAATCTCAACCTTTTTCTCTGGCGTCGGGGCGAAAACGCCTTCAACATCTACGCCATATCTTTCACGGAGCAGAGCGGACAGTTTTGAAGCATATTCGTCTCCATCTTTTCTGTCAGGGTTTGGGCTGACAATCTTGACGGTGCATCCGAGTTTAGCCAACAATATGGCTGCAACCCTTCCAACGGCCCCTGTGCCAAAAACCGCAACCCTTTTATCCTTCAAGTTTCCAAGTTTGGCCTTTACTATGGCATCTTCAATTTTAGCCACCATGGCCGCAGCTGTCGTGTAGGCACCCGCCGGGTCGATTATTGTGTTGGCTTGAAATGGTGGGAACATAGTTTCGCGCACAACTTTTAAGACTTCTTCAGCTTTTTCCATGTCTTTTCCGCCTATGAAGAAGCATGTGCGCTTAATCCCCTTCGGGTCTCTGGAGAAGATGGCGTCTTGCACTATTTTCTTTGCTTCGTCGGTGGTTACGTTCTCGTATGGAACTACAACGCTGAATCCGGCGTCGTAAGCCATGCAAATGTCGAATGGACTTGCCCTCTTGTCCGTGTCTAGGAAGAAGAGGATGTATGGAGCCTCCTCCGATGACGACTTAATAACTGGTTTAACTTGGATTTGCATAGACCTAAGTAAATCCTCAATCTCTGCCATCGGCGTCTTCTCCTTCGTGAAGACTAACTTTTTTGTCGGCTGAATTGTCTCTACGTCAACATCCACAGACTCTAAAAGCTTTTTGACTCCGTTTACATGTTCTGGACTTGATATATGTAAGCATGTAATCTCCGTTTTTTCTAAGCTTCTAGCGTTTTCAAGAATGCCCATAACTATCCAGCTTTCTCTAACTGTAAACTTCGCTTCATGCTCTAACTCTTCAATTTCCTGTTGTAGACATTGTCCATAGGCTATTAAGTACTCTTTTTCAGCGCTGTTTTCTGGCATTTCCTCCAACGCTTTTAATATTTTGTCTCTAAGCTGTTTCTTCTCTTGGATCAGGGAAGCCACATAACCTCGTGCATTTTCGTCAACATCGGTGGCGAAGAAGGGAATTTTCGCTTTCTGGCTTATTTGGGCGAGTACATTGTTTTCGTTGAATTCTTTGGTTGAGCGGTTTCCCAACTCTTCTGTTATAAAGTCTGGTTTAACTTCGTCGATTAGTTTTTCAAAGAAGCTGCAAAAGGCTACAGATGGCTTAAATCTGGATGATAGAATGTTTTTGGGTGTGTAATTGTTTGTGGGCTCCGCAATCCAGAATGGTTCGCTGTATTCTTTCTCAACGATTATAACCCTTAATGTCTTTCCTTCTAATGGTGTTATTTCAAGAGCTTTCATTTTATTTTCACCTAATAGCTAAGTTAGAGCAGAAAAATATATACCTATTCGAAATATTATATATATGTATTAATAGCGTATATAACAAAGCTATGGATTGACGCCCAACTTTAACGTCTTAAGCCATTTCTGGTAAATTTCCTCATCAAAAGTGGGAGGAAGCATTAGCTTATCCTTAACCTTTAATTTACCCTCCTTAGAGTGAGGTCTCCTAACAAGCGTATCCGCATACTTCTCAATTTCCCTAGCCTCTTCAGCAAGGCTTGCTGCAATTTGCGCGATTTCATGGGCGCATGCAACTAATGGAATATATTTCTCCTTCTCTTTCTCCATGAAACAAGCTCGAGTGTTAATCTCTGCAATTTTCTTTGTCAGCTCGTAGGCTGCCATAGCCTTTGCAAGGGCATAAGGGTTCCTAAAGTCAGAGTTATCTCTAAGATTGTCGGTGTCTATAATTAGCTTTGGCAGCTCAAACGCTACAGCCTCCTTGCAGCAGTGGATGATTCGGTCAATTTCTTGGTGAATTATTCGGTAGACGCCTGTGATTGCCAGCACCTTTATCACGTTTGAATTGAAAATCGCCATTTCAGTCGGGTCTAGAAACTCTTTTCTTGCTCCTATGAGGGGGTCGCCCATAACTATGATGTAGCCGAAGCCTTGTTTCTCGAACTCCTCTTTTAGGCGTTTGCCTGGGGCGTCAGAGATGAATATGCTTGGAATCTTCTTTTCTGAGAGGATTTCCATAGCTTTTCTGGGTCCTTGAACTGCTGGATTTGGCGAAATGAAAATTATAAAGTCTGGGCTAAAATCGAAGATTTTAGGTAGGGCCTCTGCGACTTCTTCTGCGAGCATTTTCGCCCCTGTCGTTATTGTTCGAACGCTTATATCTTCTCTATCAGCCAATTCGTCAAAAAGAAGTTCAAGCAAGGGTGCGGTTCCTATGTTGCCACATTTGAAGACGCCGATCTTGATCTTCTTCAAGGGTTGCACCTTGATATATCGACTAGAAGCCATATTTAGGAAACAATCTTTATAAGTATTTCAGAAAAGTGTGCAGTAGCCTTCCCTATTTTGCCACTTCCTTAGCTGCAGTCCTTTTTTTCCCTGAAAGCTTAGTTAGCAAGTTTAGGGCGTTTGTTTCAGCGCTTGCCTCTTTTGTGATGATGGCTCCAGCTTTTTCTGCGTTAGAAAATAGTTCTTCGCCCTGCCCTGTGCGTATAATCACAAAGGTCCATCCTTCAAGTCCAAGCCCACCAACAGAGATATCCGCTAACTCTGAGCTGAAGTCTTCGCATAATCTGCAGTTTTTTCTCGCATACTGTTTTGCCTCCGTAAGCGGTATTGCCACCGTTTCAGATTCCAGCGTCAACAGCATCTTGCCTTTAATGTTGACTTTCTTGATGCAGTTGGGGTCTACTCCCAGCTTTCCGATAATGTGCTGTTTCATGAGTCCATCGTAAATGAAACATTCGGAGCATGCTAATCCAATTAAAAACTTTAATGGGGTGACATATTTCTTAAGCCCGGCAAACTGCATTTTTCTTACGGCGCGAATTTGGCATGGTGTTCCAACGAAAGCCACCTTTCCAATTTTTTGTTCCAAAGCTTTTGCTATAGCAAGAATGTTAGGCGAGTAAAAGTACTTTGTTCCAGCCGCCTGCAAGATATTATCGGTTGTTGTGGCGAGCGTGGGATGCGGATAAAATGGCTTTTCCCGCTCACTTTTTGCAACAATTGCTCCGTCAATAATGCCATTTCTTAGGGCGAATAAAAGTAAAGTCGTTACAGCTCCACCATCTTGACATTTTTCTAAAATTTGTTTGTCTGTAGCCCTTGCCAAGGCAAGTCTTCTATAGATCCCAAAAGCCTCATCAGGCTTCCGTTCTCTTCCAAACACAAAATTCTCAATTTTTGATAATGGAAAATCGTATTGTGGGCATGCTTGTGCGCATATGCCGCAAACTTTACATTCCTTTACTAGGTTTGGCCTTTCTTCACCATATTCGAGGCAGCTGAAAGGACATACAAGCACGCATGTACCGCATCCAACGCATTTCCCGGTTTTGATTACAGCTTCTGCTATGGACTCTTCAAAGCTTACCTTGCCAGCTTTCATGGTTAGCATCTTTTAGAGTTAAGGAATAAATAGTTTAGCTTTTAAGGCTTATTTGGCGGCTCATTAATTTTGGGTTGTTATTAATTGCACTGTTAACATGGCATTTCGCCGCTTGTAGCGGAAAGTCTTAAATGAGATTATTTCTATCCTCAAAGCTAGGTTTGAATATGCTACAAAGCGAAGCCAAGCTTGAAATAGTTGGCTACGATGAAAAGGACAAGTTTGGACCATGCTTCATAGTGAAGCCTATGGCGGGGCATATAGTGAAAGTTGCAGACACCTTCGCCGAAATGTTCCCGATGTGGGCTGGAAGAGTACTCATAACGGCTGATAGCGAAAAATGGGCTTTAACCGCTGCTGAGGTGGCAACAGGTTTTGCCACCAGTGTTATTATGGCTCCCGCCGAGGCTGGATTTGAGGGACTTGTTTCTAAAGAGAAAACGCCAGATGGACGGGTAGGCGCTTTAATTCAGATTTATAATCGGAACCGTTTTGACTTAAAGAATCAGATGGTTCTACGCATTGGACAGTGCATAATGACTTGTCCGACAACGGCGGCTTTTGACGCTCTTCAAGAGGCGAAAAGAAGGATGAAGGTTGGGCGTAGTCTCCGCTATTTTGGTGACGGCTTCCAGAGGAAAGGAATTGTTGGCGGCAGAAAGGTTTGGAGAATCCCAGTAATGGAAGGCGAATTCATAGTTGAAGATTCATTTGGTGTTGTGGAGGCTGTAGCTGGAGGGAACTTTCTCATACTAGCAAAGGACAAAAACTCGGGACTAAAAGCCGCAGAAGAAGCTGTAAAAGCAATAAAAAATGGAGCAAGCGGGGTTATAATGCCCTTCCCAGGCGGGGTCTGCCGGTCTGGCTCTAAGGCTGGCTCCCTAAAATACAAACTTAAGGCTTCAACAAACCATCCTTTTTGCCCAACACTGAAAAAAGTTGTGGAAGACTCCCAACTGCCAGAAGACGTTAACTCCGTTTATGAAATAGTCATTAACGGCTTAACAGTTGAGGCTGTCAAGAAGGCTATGGGAGAAGGCATAAAAGCAGCCATAAATGTCCCCGGCGTTCTGCGAATTTCCGCTGGCAACTATGGCGGAAAACTTGGACCATATAAGGCTTTTCTGAAAGAAGTTTTAGGCTTGTCCTAACCTTTATTCTGTCCAATATTTTTATTTGGCTCGTTGCTATGTAGCCTCATAGCATTAAACTTTGAGTGAAAAATTTGAGCGCCCCTAAAAAAAGGACGTCCCTCGAACTCTTCCGGTTAAAAAAGATACTGAACACGCTGGCTGATAAAGAGGGACGGGGAACAGAGCTTATTTCGCTTTACATTCCGCCGGGAAAACAGATCAGCGAAGTTATGAACATGCTTAGAGAGGAGTATGGCACTGCTTCAAACATAAAATCCACAACAACCCGAAAAAACGTTCAAGACGCCATTGTAAAGGTTCAACAGCGCCTAAAACTTTTCAAAGAAACCCCAGAAAACGGACTTGTCATATTTTGCGGGGCCGTGCCCCAAAATGGTGCTGGAAGCGAAAAAATTGAAACATACGTGATTATACCGCCGGAGCCCATAAACATATACCTTTACAGATGCGACTCTCGCTTTCATACAGAACATTTGCAAGAGCTTTTGAGGGAAAAAGAGACTTATGGCATACTCCTCATAGATGCAACGGCCGCAACCCTCGCAACTCTTCAGGGTAGAAGACTCGAAATAGTTCAAGAAGTGACATCTGGTGTTCCGGGGAAAACTCGTGCTGGGGGACAATCCGCCAGAAGGTTTGAAAGGCTTAGGGAAATGCGCCTCCAAGAGTATTTTAGGCGTGTGGGCGAACACGCAAACGATGTGTTCCTCTCTATAGAGAATTTAAAAGGCATAATAATCGGTGGACCTGGACCCACTAAATATGACTTTGAAAAGGGTGATTACCTAAACTACCAGCTGAAGGAGAAAATCATCGACACTGTTGATACTGCTTATGTTGACGAGCAGGGAGTAAAAGAAATAGTTGACAAGGCACCAGAGATTATGAGAAAAATCCGCTATATTGAAGAGAGGCAAATAATGCAGCAATTCCTATACGAGATTGGTCATGATACTGGTCTCGCCACTTATGGGGAAGAAGCCGTTAGAAAAGCCCTAGAAGCAGGCGCCGTTAAAACCCTGCTACTTTCAGAAGGTCTTGACATTGCTCGCGTAAAAGTCAAGTGTAACGCATGCGGCTATGAAGAGCAACAAACCGTTAAGGGCTCAATGCTAACGAGTTTTGAACAAAGTCTAGTCGGAAAACCATGCCCAAAATGCAAGGCCCCATCATTAAGCATAATTGAAAAGCAAGAGTTGATAGAAAACTTCGCCCAACTGGCCGAGTACACAAACACAGAAGTTGAAATAATTTCCGACGAAACAGAAGAGGGACAAATGCTCAAAAACTCCTTCGGCGGAATAGCCGCCATCCTACGCTTCAAACTACAAGAATAAAGCATGCGTTCACTTAGGCTTTGAAGTTAGTAACTATAACTTGTATAGTTCCAAAGTATAATGGCATGATGTCCAAGTCTTCCGAGAATATATTTATCACATGCTTCTGGACCCAAGTTCCATGCTCCCTTTTCCCAGTAATACCACATCCACGCCTTTCCGCTAGTTAAGTCTCCAATGTTTCTTACTCCGTTTATTTCTGTGATGAGTATACCAAGGGACGGGTAGACATCATACTTCACGTTTTTAGTAACAGATAATAAAGCTTCAAAGACTGTTGAGATTGCAAAAAGTACAGTTCCATTATACCAGCTCTTACTTCCATTCCCATAGTCAAGTAAAACATCAACTCTGACTGGTGTTCCGCCAATAGTATTCATAAGATCTTGAAAAGCGAGATAGTAATAAGATGCGAAGCCTGTAGCAACTAGTGCCCAAACAAGCGTCGCTAAAACTATTAAGGTTAGGTTTCTTTTTTCAACCATATTTGTCCACCATCAACGTTTTTTTTGCGGCCTTAATCATGGGGAAAAATGCAATTCCAAATATTGCTGCATTTGATACAACATGAATTACGGAGAAGGGCGTACCATATGCCAGTGCAATTATTAGGGCCACATGAAAGGGCACTCCCATAATTGTCTGGAAAATTGCATATCCAAAATTTGTAATGAAGTCATAGAGCGCTGTTAAAAAGGCTCCTAAGACGGCTAATTCAACACAGAATTCTGTTGAAAAACGTTCATAAGCAAATCTTCTATAAAAACCTCCGACTGAACCCATTAAACCCATACCAGCCATTTGAAAGGGCATATTCAAACCAGCAAAACCCCACGGGGAAAGAAAGCCATTGATAAACATCACAAATGCTCCAAATAGCCCCCCAATAACAGAGCCGAAAATGAAGCCTACGGCAAACGTGAAAAGTGAAGTAAATTCCACGTTGGGTGGTCTAGGGGATATCTGTATGGCTAAGCAAAGAACTATTAAAACGCTTATGAGGGCTACTGTCAGCGTTGAGTTATTGTTATTGCGTTTCACATTGGATGGATAATCCATCCAAGAATATAAAATTTGCGCCGTAAAATTTCTGTAACGACGGAGAAGTAATTATGGTGGACCGGGCGGTATGCAATTAAATAATTAAGTGAGTCCAAATTAAACATAAACATTTTATTTCCTAGTGAAATTCCGTGGAATGGAGAATATATTCATAATAGTTAAATAACGAAGTATCCTTTATATACATGAATAAACAATAAAAACTTCCCACGTCAACAAGGGAAGAACCTTGGAAAAAAAGGATAATTTCACAGTTCTAATTGAAAAATTGGAGAGAATGGAACAACTCCAGAAGATAGATGCTTCCGTAGTTAAAATCTTAGACGAACTTATAGAAAATTGTAAGGAAGCGGAGCGTTTCTGGGTTGAAAGTGAAAGAACACCAGTTGATATCTCATTTTTGTTGTACCACTCAACGAGAAATTCTCGCCTCGTTTTAGAAAAAATGAAAAATCGATTTATTACAGCAACAAAAAAGAATGAGAACCCTCATGTTATAGCTGACTCTATAGAAATTGTTCCAATTCTCAGCGAGTTGTATGAAGCTACTTTATCGCTTAAAGAGCGGCCAATTACACCCGAAATTTTATCATTTATATCAAATAGACTAAAGTTGCTGAGAAATATGGCACATAAAGTTTCAATGATGCCATCGCCTGAGGAGGAAATCGCAGAAATAGATAAGGCAAAATTTAAAAAACGCTTCAGTCACTTCGCTGAAACTCTTCAGGCGATGTTCATTGAAGCATAAGGTTCTATTTGACACCAGCGTTTTAATTGCCGCTTCAACATTCATGGTTTCAAAGGAATTATCAGTCAGTATAAAGCACCCTTTTTTCGATCAATCAATGAGCTTGATTGGATTTGTAAAGAAGCATCTTACAAAACGCATTGGCATAGTGACCACAACGATAGAAGAGCAGGCATACCGCGTACTTGAGCAAGCCGTTAGACAAGAATTACAAAAAAGGACAACTGAAAGAGCTATAGATTTTGAAATTTTTTCCATAATCCTTAACTACTGCGAAAATAGATTGAGAGAAATTCTTTCTTTCATGCTACGTGAACCAGTGGATCCGCTAGAAGTTTCCAAAAATTTTGTTAAAGTAACAGAGATGTATGAAAACTTAAAAGAGAAAGCAAGGAATCTTCCAAAACCTGCAACTTTACTAACCGAAGCGGTTCCCAAGGGCTTTAAAAAATTAGCTTTCGACATTTATAGAACACAAGACGAAATTATCAACTCACAACTTACGAATCTTTTAAGGAAACCAGCAGAAACAACGGATAAAACAATACTAGCTGAGGCGATTTATTTATTCAATGTTTACAAGCAAGTTGAAGGAAAAAATATAGCCTTCTACATAACATCGACAGACCATCACTTCTCTCCTGTAAGGAAAAAGGGGTTGGAATCAAGGGGGATAACAGATACTATTAGGGATCTTTTTGGAATAACCTGCGACTGGCCGCATCAAATCGAACAAATATTGAAAAATGAAATGAAATAGTCCAAAACTAACATTATAAAACGAATAAACTTTTGGTATATTATCCATGTAGAAAATTTGCTGGGAGAATTTTATTTTCTCTTATTTGATATCTTTTCACTTTAATCACTTTAACTTATCTCTCTCCACTATTCAAAAGAGTCGATTCGCCGCTGCCCTTTTATACCCTTTTCCATGAACCGCTAAATTTGCGGTTGGAGGCTGAGCTCTGTGCTCTCCGAAGCTTTGGGCTTGGAGCTTGAGGGCTTGTCGGTTCTCGAGCGTAAGCTTCTCCTAGAACTCGTGCACAGGTATCCGCATTATTGGGGCAAATTTACAAGCCGTGAGTGCGACTGGCAAAGCCAGAAAGAAGCTCTTGAAGAGTTCCTGCAAACCCATGAGGCTGAGCTTGTTAAAGAGTTTGCCAAAGCCGGCTTGCATGGTAACGGCTGGAAAACAGTAAGGAGGATTGGAACACGTGTCAAGGGCTGAACATTGTAGGAACCCATGGAATGGAAAATGCAGAAACACCGACATTGAAGTGTTCATACTCTATAAAGGCGTTAGGCTTCCGATTTGCAGGCGTTGCTGGAGCAAAATAGCAGACACCAACATAGAGTGGGGCGAACACACGCACTCAAGGGAAGATCGGCCATGGAGCTAGAGCAGATTCCAGGCGTAGGCAAATCCATAGCCAAAAGGCTTAGGGACGCCGGCTTCGTAAACGTTGAAACTTTGGCTGTCACTCCAGCCCGGGAGGTTAAGGAGAAGGCTGGCTATGAGAAGCTTGAGGCTGCCCAGCGTATAGTGGAGGCTGCGAGGCAAGCCTTAGGCTGCAGTTTCATAACAGCCTACGAACACTGGGAAATGACAAAGAGAAGGCTGAGATGCACAACTGGAAGCAAGGCTCTAGACAGCCTTTTAGGCGGCGGAATAGAAACACAGGCCATTACAGAGTTTGTGGGGCAGTATGGTTCAGGAAAAACCCAGCTTTGCCTGACGCTATGCGTTACAGCCCAGCTTAAACCAGAGCAGGGCGGGTTAGGCGGAAACGTATTATACTTTGACACTGAGGGCACGTTCAGCTCCAACCGCGTGTATCAAATAGCGGCTGAAAACGGCTTGGATCCAGGCCAAACACTCCACAACATAACACTTTCAAGGATTTACACCTCAGACCATCAAATGTTCCTTTTGGACAATGCTTTTGAAAAATGCGCAGAGGAAAACGTAAAACTCGTAATCGTAGACTCCGTTATATCCCATTTTAGAGGCGAATACCTGGGAAGGGAAACACTGGCGGACAGACAGCAGAAGCTAAACCTTTACATGCACAAGCTCTTGAGGCTGGCTGAAATCCTAAATTTGGCTGTGGTGGTCACAAACCAAGCGCAGTCGGATCCAACACCTCAATGGGGAAACCGCCAGCCAGAAGACAGGCCGGCTGGAGGCAACATCCTAGCCCACGCATCCACCACCAGAGTTTGGCTACGGCGGGCCAAGGGCGAAGGAAAACGCATAGCAAGGGTCTTTGACTCCCCATGCCTGCCAGAGGGCGAATGTGTCTTCCGCATAACAGCCAAGGGCATAGAGGACGCCCCAGAAGAAGAAAAAGCTGAGAAAGCCGAAAGCCAGGAATAAGCGAACTTTAGAGGCGGAGAGTTTTGGTTAGGATTCAGCGCAGACTCTCGAGAAAGCGTTATCTTGGCGGCAAATACGCCTACGAGTATGAACGCCTATCGCTGGACATTCCAAGCAGATTCCACAAAATGGTTAAGCCTTTTACTGGGCATGATTTAGACATTGAAATAAGCGTTAAGGGTAGCTACCTAATAATAACGCTTAGCCCTAGGAAAACGTTTCTGCAAGCAGAAAACCCACGGGAAAAATTAAGAGTTGAAAGGCTTACTGAGGCGGGATTTTTACATGGAAATGCAAATTCGACTTAAATATGGGCAGGCAGAAAAATTTTCGCCTATAGACGTTTCAGCCCGCAGAAAGGTTCTCCCCAGAGAGGCGACATACAAAAACCTGTGTATTAATTTAATTAGCAACCGGTTTGCAAAATTTCGTTTTAGCCAGCAACGGTCTGTGAATTGAGATGACGGAAAAGAAACAGGTTTTAGATGTCCAAATTATTTTGAAAGGGAGGGAAAAAGACAGGTTTCTTAAAATTAAGAGGTTTGTGGGGTTGTCGGATGTTGAAGCCTTGCGATTGATGATCAATGAATACTTTGAGAAGAAATTGGCTGGAGAAGAGGCGCAGGATAAGCCATGTAAACGCTAACCCTTCCTTGACGATTTTAGGCTTTTTCTTATCTCCTCCTGGTGTTCTCTCCAGTAATCGTTTATTAGGGCGCGGATAACCTCCGTGTAGTTTTTGAGGCCTAAATGCTCCCTGATTTTCATGAGGCGTTCTGCTATTTCGCCATCCGCCCTCAAATAGACCTTCAATACTTCGCCTTCCTTTGAGCCTTTCGCCATTTAAAACTCCTCCATTCTGTTGCAAAATGTGTACATTTGACACACGCCTTTAAAGGTATAGCCCACTCCATATTTAAGGGTTGTTGGTGCTATGCTCATTTGGTCTTCTCCATCCTAATCCAGCTCTTAACGGCTTCGCGGATAAGCGTTGATAGGCTGCGGCCTGTTTCGCTGTTCTTCTTCTTTAGGAACTTGATGTCTGCAGGGTCGAGGAATACGGTTACTCCCCTCTTTTTTGCCATATGCTCCACCTTCAATATATGTAGTTGAAGCTATTTGTTTATAAGTTTTTCCACTTTTTGTAACTATCAAAAGTCTTATATGGCTAAAAGCCACAAAAAATGGATTGGTGAGGAAAATGTCCCAGGCCAAAAAGGTTTTAGACATACGCCTTAGACTGACGGGCGAAGTTAGAACACGCTTTCTAGAGATTAAGCGTGCCAAGGGGTTAACAAACAGCACAGAAGTTCTACGGCTCATCATCAACGAATACTTTGAGAAACACCTTGCCAAGGAGGCCCAATAACATGACGGGAAGCCTACCAAGAAGGATCACTGTTTCCAGCGAAGACCGTGAGTTTATCCGCGATGAGCTGGCTTGGCTTGCCGAACGGATTCACAGAAGGTATCGGAAGCTCAACTTTGCAGACATCCGCCGGCTACTGCTGGAAATGGTTCCTGTAAGCGTCTAAGGAGGGTTGTTTCTTTGGCACGTAAGGTGAAGATTTCAGTTTCCATCGAGCCTGAATGTCTTGAAAGGCTTGAGGACTTAAGCCGTGAAGCGGGCAAGTCGATAGGCTCTCTGATTCGTGTGGCTGTTAAGGAGTTTTTGGATGGGAGAAACGCGCATGAACGAAGCTTTAGGTGAAATGGTTGAAGGCGGGTTTGAGGAGTTTAGGGATCCTCTTCTGAAGCTTAAGGGCGTGACGCCTGAGTTTGCCGCGTTGCTTAAGGAGGCTGGATACTACACTATTGAATCGATTGCCACTGAGGTTCCCCACTTCCTCTTTCAAAGGATTGGGGAGAGGATGGGTTTTAGCCTCGATAAGGCTGAAGCCCTCATAAGGGACGCTAGGGGCAAGCTTGACATCCGCATATTGTCGGCTAAGGAGCTTTACGAGGAGGAGGTGAAACGCCAAACAATTCCAACGGGCTCAAAAGCTTTAGACGAGATTCTGGACGGCGGGATAAGAACCCAAGAAATAACTGAAGTCTGTGGGAGCTACGCCTGCGGCAAAACAGAGCTTGTCTACACCACAGCCGTCTTGGCGCCTAAAGCCTTAGGCGGGGGCGTCCTCATATTGGACACGGAGGCCACCCTAAGCGTAACCCGTATACGTCAAATAGCAAAGGCAAGGGAGCTTAACCCTGACGAGGCAATAGCCCACATCCACCTGCGGAAGGTTCCCTCATCCCCAGACCTTATAGCAACCCTTGAAACAGCCCACAAGTTCATAAAAGAAAAGGGCATACGCTACCTGGCCATTGACAGCTTCGTATCCCCCTTCAGAAGGGAATATCCCGGGCGCGAGCTCCTATGCCCAAGGCAGCAGAAGATAAACTACGCCATCGGCTTGCTGATAAAGCTGGCAAGAGCTTACGACATGGCTGTCCTCGTCACAAACCAGGTTCAGGCAACCCCAGTAGCCCAATACACAACGACAAGGCCAGAGTTTATGCGACCGCCGATAGGCGGATATGTTATGGCTTATGGAGCCAACAACCGCATATACCTGCAGGAAACCGACAAGCCCAACATAAGCATAGCCACGCTGATAGATTCAAGCTATCTTCCAAGACAAAGCAGAACCATAAGGATAACTGAAAGGGGAATAGAAGACGCAGGTTAGAAAAAGCCCGATTTTCTCCTCTTTTCGGAAAAGCGGCAAAACTTCAACATAAATTAGCACGCGAGAGTAAGGTGATGATTAAAAAATGGCGGAAATTGAAAAAGAAGGCAGAATTGAGGTTATTCCAATAGAGCAGTTGAAGCCTCTACCAATGCACTTCACGGTTATCGGCAGAGAAGAAGAGGACATGCTGAGGGAGGACATGAAAACCAGAGACTTGAACAGCATAGACCCAATCCTGGCAAGAAGGATGACGCCTGAAGAAATGGCGGAAGCCAAAGAGAAATATCCATTTGCCAAATACGAGATAATTGACGGACACACAAGATGGGAAATTGCTAAACTTCTAAAGTGGGCTGAGATTAGAGCTATAATAATAGAATGCAACCGCGACGAAGCCTACATTCTAAACTACAAGCGAAACAGGGAGAGAGGCATTGTTGATCCGATGCTTGAAGCATTATGCTTCAACCACTTTTACCAGAAGGGCTACACTGCCTCTCAGTTGGCTGAACTGTTTGGGGTAAGCGAACGGCGTGTGTGGGAAATACTAAAGCGTTTAAGGGTTGGAAGGGAAGCTAGGCGCAAAATAGTCCAGCAAGCCTTCATGGGAAAACCGCTGACCGGAAAACATATAGAAGTCGTAGCCGCACTTCCAGAGGATAAACAGCCAAAACTTGTTGAAACAATAGCTGACAAAGGGTTAAGCGTCAAAGAAACCAGAAAAGTCGCTAAAGCGCTTGCCACAAAACCCGAAGTGGTTGAACGAATTCTTGAACTCCCAAAGCCCAAGCTTGTTGAAGAAGCTGAAAGGATAGTTTCTCCACCCATGCAGAAAACGCTGGAAGAACTGGCCTACGAAAGGGCCATGGAAATGAAGCAGTACTACCCAGCAACAATGGTCAGCACCATCTATGAACGGTATAAGGGCGAATATTTCCAAGACGTTTTGAAGGCTGCAACTTGGCTGTTATGGAGCAGACTGACAGAAGGGGAGAGGGAGAAAACAGCAGCCGAGGCAATAAAGCTTGGAGGCAGAGGCTTCAAAGAGCCAATATCTGGCTGAAAGGCTTCACAGCCTTTTTGTCGCCCGCACCGACGTCTACGGAGTGGAAGACAAGCATGGATGGAGAACCGAAAGGGGAAAACTCACCATAAACCACATTGAAAACCACCTGAAGGGAGAGTTCACCCTAGGCGTTTACCCCTTCAACAGGAAAGGCGTCATCAAATGGCTCCTCATAGACATAGACTACAAGGTTGGAGAACTATTCTACGATTACATGTGCAGAAAGTTCAGCAGGGAAAGCGTAATCCTCGAAGAGACAGGAGGAAAAGGCACCCATGTATGGGCGTTTCTGCAGCCAACACCCCTATGGCAAATAGCCCACAAAATAGACGAGATGGAAAATGAAACCAAACACAGAATATTCCCAAAACAGCGAGAATGGAAAAGCGACATAATAGGCAATTTTGTCCGCCTACCACTGGGCAAACATCACAAGACCGGAAACTGGAGCAAAATAGTCAAAGGCGACATATGGACAGCCAAGCCATACATTACCTGTGTTCACCGTGTTTACGACCAGTTTGGAGATGGAAACTGCCCAGCCATCGACGGCACAGCAGGCCACTGCCAAGAAAACCTATGTCCCCACATGCTGAAAAGGAGTCAACGTTATGGACGTTAATACGAGGCTTTTAGCCCTTGCGGAGAGGCTTGAGAGGATGGCTTTAGACCTGGAAGCCTACTCCGCCCTAATCGAGAAATACAACCGAATAATCAGGGAAGGGCTGAAGCGGTTCCGCACGCCAATCATTCAAACATTGAGGGGAGGTTGAGTGGGAAGGGTAAAAACCATAGTTAAAGTTCCAATAGAGGAGACGCGATGCTGGAGTTGTAGCCTTCTCGAAAAAACAGTGGGGGGCGACTCAACTACTGGGCAAATAGTTAAACGCTACAGGTGTCCAAGAAACGCTGTCCTGCCAGACCAGCTTCCGCCCTACTTTGCGGAGAAATGCGAACTATACAGGCGGAAGGTATGATTGGATCGGTTTGCTAGTAGCGGATTTCACCCCAATGTAGAAAAAGGTCATGTGAACCTTTCGAGGTCGTTGCCGTGGTTTTTGAACCATTCCTCGAGGGCTTCATGCACTATCCTGGTTTTTAACCCTTGGGGTATGCGTCCCATCTTGTTGGCTACCGCCAGAAGATAAGAGTTCATTTTCTCCATAAGCTCAGGAGTCAGCCTCACCGTCAGCCATTCCGGTCCTTTAGGCATACCAACACCATAAACCTCATACCACAAGCTGGTATTTATGATTTCCTATCCTCAACAAAAAGCTTCAGAGAAAACTTGCTGCGGCTAATTATTGGAATTGGCTTCTTAGCCTCTTCAATCGGCAGGTATTGAAGGTTCAGGCAAGCCACAATCATCGTTAGAAGCCTCTTAGTTGAGGCTTCGTCGATTTTAGTATTTTCCAGATATTGTAGGCTGTATCCGTCTGGTCCCACACCAGCCATTACGCCGCAGTTAGCCATCGTGTTGAAAATCCACATGGCTGCTCCAACAACGCCTATTGCGTTGTCAGCTAAATCCTCAGCCCTCTTAGCCTCGTTGAAGGCGTAAACATACCATTTCTCGCCTATAGCAGTCTTGTTCTTCTCAAGCCACTCATAAAAGGCTTTGAATAGGGATTCTCTGAACATTCTGACGAGGGATTCCATGTTTTAACCCTTCAAGAAGGCCTTATAATCTGTAAGCCGTCTATCGACCTTCTTTGAGAAGTCCTTCAGGGAGAAGCTTAATGCAGGCTTTTCTGAGCCTAGGAGACCTTTAAGCCATGCCAGGATTTTCTCGCTGTACGCCTTGTCGCTTGCCCCTTCATAGTGGATCTTTGTTATGTGGGGGCTGTCAACATAGTCTTTGGGCTCGACTGTGAAGGATAGCCATTCTCCCCAGGAGTCTGGCTTATCCCTCTTGTATAACGACACGTATATCTTCATTATCTCGCCTTTGACGCCGTAGCTGAACTCTAAGTCGACAACCATGTTTTCTGACCTAACATGTATCTCGTCTATCCTCTGCATCATGCCAGTAACTTCATGGGCGAACCGTTGCAGGGCAGCCTCAAACTGTTCGATGGAGTATTCGCTTCTTATGGTTCCCATAACGCCACCCCACACAGAAAAAGGGGGCTATTTACGCCTCAGTTTGATCCATTCGGCTAGGTTGAATTGGTCGGCTGTTATGGGCGGAGGCTTAACGTAGAATTTTGAAACGTCTGCTGGCGCCCATAGGTTTCCATAATCCCATAGGGGACTTGACGGCCCAGTATGATCTGGGTCTATTAATAGCGAGTTTGCGCAGACAATGCTGTATGGGTGTCTGCTGAACAGGGCCATGTTGACGAGGCAGGCTCTATACATCCAAACGTCTATGTCTATGCCGAACAGGATTAGGGGCTCGTCTGGATACATGAGGCTAGCTTCTATAAGGAAGCGACCAGTCCCAACCGCAGGGTCAAGAATTGTTTGAGGCTTCTTGAGGCTTTCAACGTTTTTAGCGGCCCTTTCCAGGGCTTTGCTCGCCCATAGTGGTGGACCATGCCTAAGCGTGTAGTCTGCCGTCCAAAGCAGTGCTTCAGCGTCAACCCAGACCCCCTCCTTCTTGAGGAGGTAGTCCGTCATAACCATTTGAAGCATGAGCTGGACAACGCTTCTCGGCGTTAGCATTTGTCCAAGCCTGCTGTTGGCTAGGCGTTCCTCCATGAAGACTTCGCCGATGTAGTCCCATGGCTTAGCCCTTGCAGCCTCAACAAACTCCTCAATCAGCCCAGTCCGCCTAACCCTTTCAGCCAAATCCTTTGGAACCTCGCGTTTTGCAGGCTTAATTTCTCCCTTGAAAAGCCTGCTTTTGGGCAGTTCTGGAAGCGAGTAACGCCAAGGCTCTTCTATAATGCCTAAATGGTCAGCCACAAGCTCTATGGCTGTTTCCCAGCAACGCCTAGTTGAATGTCCAGTGGCATGGTAAACCTCGTCCATAATGCCCATGAAAAGCTGTTTGGCATCGCTTTCTCTGGCTCTTTTAAGCCTAACCCTGTAAAGCAGCTCCTCTAAGTTGCTTCTTTTATCCAAAAGGCACCCCGAAAAAAGAGAAAAAGGGTTTTAGCTTGTTTGCTGTTGCTTCTTTTTCTTGGCTGTTGCCACTATAAGCTGGACTGGTGGAAGCCTCTCAAGGGTTGGAGCCTGTTTCACGGGTATGGGAATCTTGGCCGGTGTCTCCATTAAATGGTTGAGCCTCATCTTGGTGTCTGTCAGCTTCAGAAGCCAGCCGAACTTTCCATCAGCCATAATCGGGCATAGAAAGGCATAATAGCTTACGAAGCCTCTTCCGTGGCTGTAGGTGGCTACGCCAACCTTGTCCTCTTTGAGCATTTTCTCGGCGAGCTCCCAAAGCTTCACAACGTCCAGCTTCTTGTCCGTGTATAGTTCATAGACGGCTGTGATAACGAACTCGTCCACCACGGTTGATGGAACCCAGTTTTCAGGCGGAATATCTAACAGCTGAGTTCTCTCGAATGGGCGGACAGTGTGTTCTTCGCCATTCTCGTCTATGTAATAGTATTCTATAAGCTCGCCTATTTCCTTCTCGTCCACAACGTTGCCCTTAGAATCCACAAGCTTGTAGCTGTAGTGGGATAGGATTTCGAGAGCTTCGCTGGAGGACACCTGCTTTCCAGTCTCAGGGTCTATAAGCCTTGTCTCTGTGGCTAGCTCCTTTCCATGTCCAATCCACAGAAAACGTCTGTCAGCCACAACCCTAACCTTCTCCAGAATGTCGCCCGTGTCGATTCTACGCATTTGGATATCTGGCTTTGGCACCATGATCTCGTTGCCCACAAGCTTCATTTTAACGTCAACTTCTATTCCAGCAGTCCTTATCCTTAGGGGCATAGAAGCACCCCGTGAAAGAAAAAGGGAGGTCAGATGGTTTTGATGAACACCGGATGCCTTAAATGCCCATTCTCCGTGGTTTCATAGTATTTTACGAGAACCTTTAGGTTGGCTTTGACGGCTATGTAGGGCTCGCCTACAACATTTTCGGGATAGGGCTTCTCGGCTGGCGGGCTACGGCTGAGGACATCCCATATCCTAGCCATTTCATAGTTGTTGAAGCCTGAGCCGACGCATCCCCTGAAGCTTCCGTCTTTAGGGTTAGCTAAGACGAGGCTTCCGAAATGTCTGCCCTTGCTGCTTGGACAGTAGCCCACGATGAGGCATTCTTCAGTCCGCCAGTTCTTAACCTTAAGCCAGCTCCATGAGCGTTCGCCTAAAACGTAGCGGCTGTTAAAGTCCTTAAGGATTAATCCTTCCCTCTGCTCAGAAACAGCCTCCATCCAAGCTTTTTCAACATCCCGCCTGTATGGAACAAACTGTATGGTGTTAGACTTGCCTATTAACGCCCTTAGAAGTGTCTTCCTTTTCCAGTAGGGCTTGTCCACAACATACTCGCCTTCAAGCTTTATAATGTCGAAAGCCTTGAAAGCCACGGGATACCTGCGTATTAAGAGCGGGTCTGGGAACTGGGTGCTGCAACGCCTCTGGCATGGAGTGAACTCTTCCCGTCCCGTTTCCGGATTTATGTAAACCACTTCGCCGTCAATTATGAAGCTTCCTGGGATAGCCTTTGCCGCTTCAACAATCTCTGGAAGCCTAACAGTGTAGATTATGCCGTGGCGGTTCTGAAGGGTAACTTCGCCTTTCTCCTTGATGACTAGGCATCTTGTCCCATCATATCTGCCGAGCTGGATTAAACCAGCTTTTCGGCTCAGCAACAAAACCCTGCCTTTTAAGGTCGCTTAAATCCCCTGTCTGACAAAGCATCACCCTTATCAAAGAGAAAACACCCCAAAATAGAAAAAAGGATAAGATTACGGTTGCTTTCCTTTCCAGCTTATGTAGGCTTTGAGTGAGAAGTCATCTTTGCAGCCTAGGTCTTTTCTGGCGTATTTGAATATGGCTTCAGCCAGCTCTTCGGGGAAATACTTCTCTAGGAACTCTTGAACCCTCAAGGTGTCGTTTTCAAACTCGCTTTTCCTAACTCCCAAAGAGTCTATTTCTGGGTTAACCTTCTTTATCATGTCTGAGTATATGGTGACTTGGGGTTCCTCGCCTAAGATGTTGATTACGTAGAAGGCTAAGCGCTCCTTGCCCTCATAGAAGCTTCTGAATGGGTAAGCCTTTCTGGTTATGATCTTCAAGGTCTTCACCACTGTTCGTTCACAATCTCAATGCATCTGAGCCCAACATCCAATAGGAGTTTAAGCCAGTCCTCGTCTATTTGCCTCTTCTCTAAAACGTTTACAGCTACGTCTAGGCTTTTCAGAATGCTAGCCGTAGACATTTCCCTCCAAACCTTAGCGTTAACCTCGTCCATAAAACACCCCAAATAGAAAAAGTTTAGAGTATTCCCCAGCTGAAAAGCTCCTCGTTTGAAGTGAGGGGTGGAAGAGGGCTTTTCAAGTCCCAGTTTTCAAGAGCCAGGTAGAATTCTATGGCTGTGTATAGCTCTTCTTCTATGATGGGTTCAGCCCACTTAGCCCTGTCAACTATGAATCTGATGGCTTCAGCGTGGTTTTCACCTGTCCAGTAACTGCCCATGTCATAGTTTTCCACGGCTGGGCAGTCTGGAAAAACCTCGGGAAGGAAGTCTCCATCTAGAATGGAGACGTACCATACTCCGCTGTGGTTTCCGCCATACCTTACAACATCCAGGGCAAGCTCAAATTGGCAGTTCCTGCATTTTTGGATGTGCTTGCAAAAGTTAAGCTCGTCGCTTAACATGCAGAGCCTTTCAAGGGTTTTCTGAAGCATCATCCTACGCCATTCAGCAGCCTCAAGCCTCCCTATAAGAGCCGTCAAATAAGGCGAATCAGGAGGCTTTTCAACGGGCTTAACTTCTTCAGTTTTAGCGTTAATCCTCTCAAGCAAAGCCATAAGATTGCTGGACAAATAAAACACCCCCTTAAGCACTTAACCCCCCTAAAACATATCAAACACCCCGAAAAGAAAGGGGGGAAGCCTTCTCCATTCTCACTTCAAATAGATTTTAAGCCTCTCAGCCAATTTTGGGTCTTCGTTGAGCATAGCTATGACAATCTCAAATCGTATGTCTGTTAGGCTTCTGCCATGCTTTCCCATAGCAAACCCCAAAATAGAAAAGGGGGGATTTAGACATGGAACACTATTTCCGCCTTTATTTTTGAGACGGCTAGGACACGCAGCGCCATCAAAACCTCATTGTAAACGTAGCCTCTGTAGACAAGCATAACACTGTGTTCATGGCTGACCTTGTAGATTCTTGGCTGGTTGAAGCGGGCTAAAGCCCTCTCCGCCAACCTGACAGTTTCAACGAAGCCTTTGCCTTCGCAGACTCTACAAGTCTTTAAAGCGTTATTCTGGTAAACGTAGCCTTTTCCATGGCAGATTTTGCACTTCACTTTAGGCTTGCCCTTCAGTAAAATGCCAAACATGGAGCACCCCAGAACAGGCTAACAGGCTTTGTGAAGCCTCTGGGCTCCTCCCCCGATTTCCTACCCGCCTGTCGCCAGAGCGGGCTGGGTGCATCCAGCCTACCCGATTAGGGAGCGGCGTAGAAGCTTAATTGGGGGTGGTTCCACGCCGTATGCGGCTGGACGTAATCGGGGGTTCTGTTTTGTCTTTTACACCCTAAACCCTACGGCTTTGCTTCCCCGCCAATCGCTCATAAGCCGAAGGGCGGACACCAAAACCTCTAGGCTTTTACGCCTGACAGGTGGGTGTCCTTTCTAAGCGGTTACCTCCATAACGCCCTCACTGGGGTGTTGCACAGCCCCATAAACTGTGCGTGGCGGTCAAGCGTCTGGAGTCCTTAAAAATCACAGCCCAAAGGCTTCCGTTAGAGGTTAGTCTCCAGCCCAGCCTACGCTAACCAAACGAAATAAAGAATAGCCACTAAAATAAATAAGCCCAAATGCCTGTTGTGGCATAAACCAGTTTTCCCGCACGGGCGGTTAGCCCTCGCAGGCTTGGGCTTATCTTAAGCCTTAATGTAAGCTGGGCTTTTGGAGAACCCTTACGCCACTCTCACAGCCTAACGTTTTTCGCTCAAACGGGTGGGGTTTCCACCCCGCCGCTGGGTTTCCCAAGCGGCTTTAGGGTAGAAAAATGTGGGGTAATGGCGGATAGGCTCCTAAAAAGCCTATCACTTTCGCTTTTTGCTTTCAACAGCCTTCTTAATCCAGTCGGATAGGCTGAATGCAGGCTGAACCTTAACGCCTAACTGTTCGAGGCTCTGGGGGACAGCCACGTTATCAATGTATTTGATGGCTCTGCGTAATGGCGTTATTTTAGCCATGTGGGGCTTCCTAGCCTCCTTTAGGGCTTCACTCGCCTTTTTAACGTTTTCAACAGCCTGCTTATAGCCCTCATAATCCCCATTTTTGACGAAAACTTCAATGTTCTGCTTTAGATATTTGCGTGCCTCGTTAGAGGCTTTCCTCTGGTCGGCTGTTTCCTCTTTCATTTGAGCGTTTAGGGCTATGACGCCCAAGGCGTAGCCTGTCCTCTCCGCAACCAAGTCCCTGAAACCCCGCAGAAGCGTCAGCTCCTCCTCAACCTCTTTTGGCACTACAAGGGCGGTTTCAGCCTGCACCTGCCCAGCTTTCCCTTTCGCCATAAAACCACCTTTCGCTTATTGTGGAGGCTAACCCGTTTGGCTACTATCGTTAGGCTTTTGCGGTGGCAAAACTCCCCGCTACGCCCCTCAAACAAAAAGGGGGAAGATTATAGGCGTAGGCGTTTAGGGTTAGTTCTAATGGCTTTCCAAAAGGCTGGGCTTTTAGAAGCCATGTTAATGTCCCTTAACTGTTCATGGGTAACCCTTAGAATAACCCAACTGCAAAAGTCGAAGTCTTCGCTGTCGTAGGTTTTATGGCTCTCGCCGTCATGCCACTTCATTAGCATATTTAGGAAAGCCCTTGTGTAAGCCCATAGGATATAACCGCAACTGCGACATTTAGCCACAAAAGGCATGGGCTAAACCCCTTTTAATGTTTGGGCGTAGCGGTTTAGAGTGCCACTGTAAGCCCCTTATTCCTATGCACACAGCTTATGGCTGTGCTGGCGTGCCTCAAGCCTCAATATATTGAGGCACACACCCAAACCATACGCACCGCATTAGTGCCTTATGTATGGCTTGGGTGCGTCAAACCTTAAACCCTTAACCGTGCCTTAACCGTGTGAGGCTTCACGTTAAGGGCGGTTTAAGGTTAGGTTTTCACACGCCACACATACCAAAACCGCACAATTATTTAAATTTTCATGTCATGCCCGAAATATTCCACAAATATAAATTTGCAAAATACGCATTTAACCATTGATAAGAAAACGTCAAAATCAGCCTTTTCGTTTAAGGCTTCTGTTCAAAATTTCCATTGTTTTTGGCTCATTTTCGGTTAAAAACAATTAATAGAAACGAAAGAATACTATTCTTTCATTCCATATAAGGTTTTCGTTTTTGAAAAACAAAAAGAACGCATCCGGGGGGAGTTTAGATAAAAGTTTGGCGATTTGGGCTTCTTATATGGCTGGGTGGTCGACTGTCGAACACCTATATGGCTTTAGTGCGGTATCTGGCTCTGAGGACTCTCCGCACTTCAATGGGTTTAATAGTCCAGTCTATGCTTGGATACATGGTTTGTCCTGGTCTCCTCCAAATGGGGGAGTTTTCCATTCCTGGAGTGATTGCGTAAAAGCTTTTCCTGAAGCCCCTAACAACCCTTTCCCTCCTAACAAGCCTGATAAGCCCCAGCCTCTTAAGGATCCACATATACCTTTTGAAGCATATGTATGTGCCGGGATTTATCCCTAAATAACGCGCGAATTGCATATAATCCTTCCACATTTCATAAGCGTAGCCTTCCTTGAATGTTAGGAGATAGCCCCTAACCCATTCGCCCTTCGGAGAGGCTGCAAATTTTCCACCTCTGCTGAACCTCTCCAAAATTTCCACCTCGAATGGGTAGGGCGTCCTTTCCACTAGCCTGCACCTTTGAAGATTTCTTCGGCCTTTGGTATCGAAACCTTCTCTTGCTCGGTTATTCCGCGGTAGAACTGGACTGTTGTGTCAAACCTCGAGTGCCTCGCCACATACTTGCTTACAAGGTCTAGGGGAACACCTCTGTTTCTTAGGCTTGTAATTCGCGAGTGCCTTAAGATATGAGGCCTTAAATCTCTGCCCCGGGATTCTATCCCGGCCCTGTTGCAGTCCCTCTTAAAAGCCATTTCAACAGCTCTCGCAGTTCTCTCGAAAAGCTTCTGTTTCCCGAGAATATTGTCGTATTTTAGCAGCATTTCCTTGATCCATGGCTCAAGCTTGTATGTAGCCTTCTCTTCCCTTTTCTTCTTCAAAATATTGAAAGTGATTGTGTCTTTTTCGAGATCCAAATCTTTCCTTGTTAGGGCTAATACTTCGCCTAGACGGCGGGCGTAAGCGTAGCATAAAGCGTAGATAATCCTGCGGATCGGCGAAGGCGTGTTGGTGATAAGCCTCGCAGCTTCATCATCAGTTAAGAAGTCAACCTCTCCAACATTGCGGGGCGGAATCCTCTTCTTCAAAAGCTTAAGCTTCTTCTCATCCACGTCTAGCATCATGATTTCAAAGTAGCTGAGAACATCATAGGTGTAGACGCCCAATGTGTTGCTGCTTAAACCACGCTTCAGCAGCTCGTCAATCCAGAGGTTAAGCGACTCAAGGCCTGGCTGCAAACCATTCTTCTCGAGGAAACTGCCGTATTGTTTTAGGACTACTTCTTTCCGCTGTAAACATGATTTGGGATAGAGATCCTTAGCTCTAAACTTGAAGGTTTTAATGTCAAGCACAATTATTAAAATTTAATAAAGGGAATATAAAAATTTCAGCCCATGAGCCTCGCAAGCTCTTCCTTTAGAAGCTTTCGCTCTTCTTCTGTGAAGACCTTTCTGATTTCCTCTCGAACCTCATCCTTAACTGAGTCGCCTTGAACCAGAATCTTTGTTAGGAGCTCGACGCATATGGTTTTCTTGCTGTCCTCTTTTATGACGGCGCATACTTTGCGGGCTGTTTCGCGGGCCATCAATTCAATCACTCAACACCCAGCTCCCTCAACTTCTCCTTAACGGTTTTCCTGCAGTCTTCCGGAAGCTCGGCTAAGGCTTCAAAGCCTTTGCCTTCCACGAGGATTTTGTGGAGAACCGCCCTGCACTTAGCCCTGTTCGCTTCTCCAACGGCTTCACAGACGTCCTCAACAATTTCCTTAGACATCAGAACCTTGATCTCCTCCTCGTCGTTCACTCCAACACCTCCTTTAATATTTTTAATGCTTTACGCTTAAAAGCTTCCGGCGGAGTCAAATACTCCTCAAGCCTATCCATCTTCAACTTTTCAGCCCTAAGCAATGTTTCGCCTAGGACGGTTGCCTCGCTTCCACGCTTCATCCTCTCTAGGGCTGTGTTCAGGGATTCAGCAAAGCGGGTGCAGAAAGCCTCAGGCTTCTTTTCTGCCTCCCTTATAACCCTGTCAAAGAGTTTCAGGTAAACGTCATCCATGTTTTTTATGCTGGCATAATACATCAAGTCCGTAAGCCACCTGATGGCTTCGCTTGCACGATCCTTGGATAAGGCCTCAAGGATTTTTGCTGTGGCCTCTAACAAGACCTGCTTAGGCTCAGCCTCCAACATGTTCACCAAACAAGAATGGCGGAAACAAAAATAAAAATGCGTCGAAAATGGCTGTTAGGCGTAGCTTGGCAGAAAAAGAGGGGGATGCACCAGGCGCCAAGCAAGTCTTCTACATGGCTTCAAAGGCTGCCTTCATGTTCGAGAAAAGCTTCTCAAACACGCGCTCACACTTAGACTTGTCCACGCCTAGGTAACCGCAAACCTTGGCGCTATATTTTGCCTTGGCAATATCTTTAGCCATACCATCACCGTTCAAAAGAGAAGATTTAAAAATATTTTAATTTTTGTGAAACAATCACATTTTCTCGTAGTATTCCCGCATTCCCTTAACCATCTGCACAATCATCCTAACGGACTTGGCGAGGTTCAAGTCGTGGCGCTTGCAGAAATTCAGGTAATATTTGACTCCGGCCTTCACCTGCTCTTCTGTCAGTCCTTTCTCTCTGAGGATTTTTTCAAGGCGCTGAACCTCTTCCATGCTTCCTCCTCCTCTTTCAGGTCTTCGTACCAGCCTTCCTTTTTGGCTTCTTCAATAACCTTTTCAGATGCTTGACGAAGGGCTTTCCCAACCTTATCCACGTCAACGGCCTCCAGCCCCAACGTTATACGGAACATGTTTATGGCAAGCCTCGTAGCCTCGCTCAGGCTAAGCCCTGTTTTCTCGCTTATCATTTGTATGAACTCAAGCTCCTCGTTTGTAAGCCTCAAATGAAGGGTTTCGGTAAGCCTTCCCCTGGATGGAGGTTTAGCCCTTCCCATTCACTTCTCCCTTAGCTCGGTCAACATTTCCTTAACCCGCTGCATGGTGTATTCGAAGACTCCTAGGCGTTTCAGCTTTTCAGCCGACTCTGAAACCCGCTCTTTGCTGTCTGAAGCTAAACCATATATGGAGTCGAGGATTTCAGCCTCTTCAAACCCGAACCTGCTGGATATTTCGCGTGCGAGCGTCTCGCAGTAACTGCAGCGGCCATACTTTGAGTCGTAGTATTCAGCCGCCCTCCTGGTTGTTTCAACTATATCCTTCATGCGTGAAATAGCCTCCTTAAGCTTCGCGATATCCCTCTGGGTTGTTAGAAGCCTCTCAGTCCACGTCCACTTCCTAAATTCTCTCTGCCTAGCCTTAATCTCGTCGATCATTTTAGCAAGCTCAGCATCCCTAATCTCTGTGCCGAGATCCTCCTCAGCCGTGACAATCTCCTTCAAGGCAGCCTCAACACGCTGTCTAGCCTCAGGCGTTATTTCACCCTTGCCGAGGCTGAACCTTTCAGCCTCTTCAAGAAGCCCATAAGCCTTCAGATAGTGCTTTTCGAGGCACTCCAAACAGTAACTTTCTCTACTCTGTCCAGGATAGCTTGGCGATGCAACGTGTTCAGCTCTTCCAACGGGTTCTGGAAGCTTTGAAATTAAACGGCTGTCAGCTGATGCGAAAAGGTTGTCGAAGCTTTTAAGTGCTTTATCGATTTTCTGGATTGTTAGGTCGAAGTTCTCAATAAGCTTTATGGGGCCTTCTAGGATTTCACCTGGATTCTCAGGAATCTTTGGGAATGGAAGCTTCTTCCCCTCAGCCATTTAACTTGTCCTCGTCTTCACTTTTGCGGCAGACTTAATGAGTTCGTCTTCAGCCTGAAGTATTTCCTCGCTTCTCTCCAGTTTCCGCCTTATCTCCTCGGCTTTCCTGGCTCTCTCTTCAGGAGTTCTTTTGACTTCGGGTTTCCATTCGCCGCCTGGAGCCGGAATCTTGTTCAGCAGCTGCGCAGCCCTCTGGTCAAGCCTCTCGGCAAGCGAGTCCAGCAGATCCGCGGTTGTTCTGCCACCCTTTTGGAAGCCCAGCATGGGGGCAATTTCCTGAAAGGAGCGGAGCTCATCAAAGAAGCCAGGCCTCTTCTTCAGCTCTTCAAGGTCTCGTTGGAGCGCTTCAATCTCCTTCCTGTGCAGCTCCTCCCTAAGCTTTTCAATCTCCTTTTTGGAATCTTCGTCGCCCTTCAGATACAGCGGAGCCAAATAAGCTGGAATCTGAACTTCTCTGTCGCCAATTTTGATGGGGACTGTCGGCTCGTTCCTCTTCTCCGTTTCCTCGGCAATCTTCTTAATCTCAGCTTCAAGCTTCTTCATTGTGAGCTCGTGTTCCTGAGCCCTACGCTTGTCCTCCTCCTTTTCGCGTAAGAAGCGCTGCCAAGCCATAAAACCGCTCTCGTCAGTTTCAATTTCCTGCCCCTCAACAACAATCTTGTAGGTTTTTGGAGGCTTAGGCTGATATGCGAAATGAGGATAAGGCGGGGCATAAGTCGAAGGCGGATAGAACGGATAATTCACCGGATAGGTTGGGGATGGAAGATAAAAGGTATAACCATAGGTCTGTTGAGGGCTAGGCGAATAAGTATAGGGTACTTGTTGAGGTTGAATTCCTCCCAAGTACTTATCTACAGCCTGGGCGAGGTTTGGAAACCGAACGTAAAGAGGCTTAATAACGCTTGTGGATAGATGCGCGTCATAAGCCCTTGGAGCCAAAGACTTAATAAACGCGTGGAGCAGGTTGCCATCCCTTAAAGGCGTCGGATCGTCCTCCAAGGCCTTAACAATTATCCTATCGTTCTTTCCAACACCGTAAACTTGGGCTAGACGCTCCTTTATGAAGGCGATTGCCTCCTCAATGGCTTCAACTTCAGGAGGCTTCGGGGCTTCAACCCCCACCCCCTCCTCCTCTTTCCTATGTTTCCAACGCATGTGCGCAGCATATTCCTGCATAGTTGCAAAGGACACTCCACACTCCTTACAAACGTATTGTGCTTGAACCCCTTCTTGCGTCAGCCGCTCAGATTCTTGCAAAGCCCTGTTTTCTTCTTCACCCTGCACAATATTTCCTTTGGTCATTTGTAACGCTCCGCCTCTATTGCTTTGAGGATTTCGTTAACTGTAAAGTGGAGGCAGACCCGAAGGGCGTCGCTGAGGGTTGGAGATTCAATTTTCCCAAGCTTATGAAGATAGTCTGCAAGCTTTTCAAGCATCTCCCGTTCCTCAGGTGCAAGTCGAACATAGACTGGTTGAGCTTGGCTCACGAAACACCACTTTACAAAAAAATATTAAATCCTAACACTTTTATAAAGTTGATGCTTATGAAGAGAATAGGAATCGTGAGCGGCAAAGGTGGTGTTGGCAAAAGCACCATAGCTGCAAGCATAGCCCTTGCCCTTGCATCCAAAGGATTCCAGGTGGGACTTGTAGATGTGGATGTCACGTGTCCCAACGTCCCAGATATTTTAGGAAAATCTGAGCTTGAAATAACAATGGATGATAGGTTCGCGCCGTCTATTGCTAGAGGTGTGAAATACGTATCAATAGGCCAGATTGCAAGAGAGGGCAACCCTATCCTCTGGGATCCTAAGGATCTTAGAAGCGCTGCCAAGCAGTTGTTGGAGCGGACTGAATGGGGAAGCCTTGACTATTTGGTCTGCGATTTTCCGCCAGGTTTTGAGGCTGAAACGTTGGAGTTGCTTCCCCTAATGGACTGTATTTTGATAGTTACAACGCCCTCAGCCCTTTCGCGGTCTAAGGTTGAGAGGATGGTTGAGGCAGCCCGCGAGTTTCAGATACCAGTTTTGGGCGTTGTTAAGAACATGAGCTACTTTGAATGTCCCTCATGCGGCTCCAGGCATAGAATATTCGCTGAGGACCACAGCTTCGAGGAGCTTGGTATTCCAACAATAGCCGAGTTTCCATTAAACTCCAAGATTGCGAATGAGAAGTGTATAAACGATTTTCCTGTTGAGGCCTTCCTGGAGGCTTTGAAGCATCCAGTTTTGTTGAAGAAAAGGCCTAAATCCTTGAGGAGGAAGCTGTTGGAGCTCATATTCAAGGTTAAAAGGTGAGCCTATGCCCTACGTGAAAACCCTCATAGATAGGCTTCTCTCAATCCAAGAGCGCTTCTATCCAGAGGCTAAGGAATACCTTAACATGGGAGAAGGGAAAGTTTCGTTGCTGAGGGTTGTCGGGATTGACGGCGAAACCGTGCTCCTAAAATGTCAAGGCGGGCGAATACAGTATGCCCAAGGCAATGAAACTCCACTGCACATTTTCAGATGCACTTCTGACACTTTCCTTGATATTTTAAGCGGTGACGAAGACCTGCGGGAAGCGATAACAAAGGGACACTTCCTCATAGAAAGCGCCTCAACGGGGACCATCGACTTGGTGGAGATGGAGAGGTGGTCAAAGGCCTTTGAAAGGCTTAGGGGGCTTGTGACAAAGTATGTTGCCCCTAAATGAGCTTGTTGAAAAGACGGAGAGGGCTGTTGAAACGGCGTTTTTGTGGCTTAGGATTTTGAAGGCTTTGAAGTGTAAGCCCATGTGTACGAGCGAGCTTAGAAGAAGCTTAAAACCCATGCCCCATAGGCCGACCATGGAGGCAAGCCTCTTCCTTATGAGTGGCCTAGGGCTTGTTGAGAGGGTTGGGCAGGGCAGAGTTAAACCTTGGCGTTTAACAAGGAAGGGTGAAGAAATCCTCGAAAGGGCTGGTGAACACCTTAAAAAACAGCTGAGGCTCCTCCTTGAGTCTTAAGCTTCTCAAAAACCTTTTTAGGCTGAAGTGTGGCGGGCTAGCCATATTCGCCACGGTCTACGAGATTATGGATCATGAGTGGGCGGATGGAAAGCTCGCTTGTCCTCATGAAGGTTGCAAGCTGACGATCCAGCAGCATATTAATGGAAAGCTTGTTGGAGAATTGAAGATTAAAACGTGTGCCGCCTGCGATCCGGGAGCCTAAATGGAAGGCAACGTTGCTAAGCCGGCTATGACGGTTAGGGCTACAACTATGAAGGCTAGTATGGTGAAGCTGGCTAAAACTATTGACTTTCTCCCCTCTTCATCGTTGTGTAAGGCTGCCTGCTGGGCTATGAAGGACAGTACTACGGCTAATGCTCCAAGCTTAAGGTTTGGCGGCAGCGTGAAATACAGTGTTAGGAAAGCAATGTAGAAGGGCAAATAGCAAATGTGCCTTATAGCCTTCAAGCTTAAGCCTTTCCTGTAGAGGAAAACCGTCAAAGTGACTTTTGACTGTTTATTGTCTACTATGGTGTCTGGAAGGCTGTCGAGGGCTTTAATTGAAATGAGGCTTATGAAGAGGGGGACACTTGCTGATACAATGAACGGGTCCAGAGCCTGCCTTTGGGAGTAGTAGCCGCAGTATAGGGCGAAGAGCACTCCTATTTCCCACATGGTGTCTCCGAGGGCTGGTATTCTGTCTAGGCCGGCTGAATATGTTAGTGCGAGAAGCAAGCCGACCAAGGCTAGGGCAGAGTAAAGCCAGCCGATAAGAGTGGAAATGTGAAGCATGATTGAGACTCCGGTGATTGCGGATAGGGCCATGGCAGCTAAGTAATAATGTTTAGGGAGTATTGGGGCGTTTGGGATTTCGTATCCGAAGCCCCAGCGGGGGAGGTAACCGTCCTCCCTAAACCTTACAGAGTGAAGCTTCCTTCCCTCTTCATATTCCCCTTTGCGTATGTCCCAGTATGTGTCGTTTAAGTGGGCGGTGTAGAGGAAGCAGAAGGCGTTAAGCAAAACTAAACCCATGATTTTCCAGTTGAGATGTGGGCCGGCTGCGAAAAATCCTCCCAGCAGACATGTGAGAAGCATCAGGCTCATGGGCAATATCCTTACTTCAGCCATAAAGCCTCTAACAGCGCTCATGATGACCATGCGGGCTTTTTAGAAATTATTTTATAAATGTTTGCCATGAATAGTAAATTGATGGCTGTTGTTTGAAGAATTTAGTGAACTGCTCAGTGTGGTGAAGGAGATGAGTGAATTGGCAAACCTGTTTAGGGATTTGAGAGCCGACATGAAGAAGCTCATCGAAACATTAGCCGCCTTAAACAACCACATGTCAAAGCTTGAAACCTTCGCGGAGTCCACCGCCAAACTTACAAGGGAGCTTGAGGAGGCGAACAGGAGCATCAAATCCTTAACTGATATGCTTAGGGAGCTGGGTAAATGAGCACTGCACGAAGTGGGAAGGTTAACCCGTGGGCTGAAGAGGCCATTAAAAGGGTTGAAGCTAAAAGGAAGGAGCTTCAGGGCATACCCGCAGTTGTGGAGGTTGAGCCTGGAAAAGCCGAAATGGTTGCATCCCAGCTTAGAGGTTTAGGCTATAGTGTTGAAGGCGTTGTCAACGACTTTGTTTTCGTAGACCTTCCAGAACCAGCAGACTTCGAGAGGGTTTCAAGGCTTCCATACGTAAGGATAGTTTCTGTCCAGAAGAGGATTTATCCGATGGCTCTTGGCGTTGACGAACTCTTTAAGAGGGTGGCCATAGCCACAGACCCGCTTCTCTCTAAGCTTGACGTTTCAGACCTTTACGCTTTAGGCGTCAGGGTTAAACCTGCAGCTGAAATCCCAACACCTTTCGGCGCCCTGGCAACTCTGGCAGCGGAGGCTTTCAAGTTTGCAGCCGACCCCCTTGGAAAGCTTATGGACTACGTTAGAGGCTTCCCGCCCGTAATAGCAAGGGCTGACTGGAGGCTTGTCACGGATACAAGGAAGCTTATGGAGGCTCCAGACGACAACAGGCTTAACACAACATACGTTGGTAACATTGACACGGGCATATACCTAAACCCTGCAATAGGCTTGCCTTTCATAAACTGGATATGCGACTCAATAACAGCCGAGCCTCCAATAGACACGATGGGGCATGGATGTCTAAGAAATGTTAATGTTTATACATCGTTCTGCGGTTTGGTAGCCCTCGAGGAGCTTTGGGGCTTAGTTGATGCGGAGCCAGTCCCCGTCAAAGATGGTGAGTTCAAACCCTTCACTAAAGAAGTCTCCACGATAGGACTGGAAGGCGTTTCTGGGGCGGGAGGCATTTTTAGAACAAGGGCTAGGGAGAAGGTTGTTATAGAAACGTCCATGGGGGAAATCGAGGCAACTCCGTGGCACATGTTTCTTGTAGCGAATCCCAAGGTAGCCCCAAACTGCAAGAAAAGATGGTATGCAGGGTTCGAGTTGAAGGAGAAGAGGGCCGATGAGCTTAAGGCTAATGGGGAAAATAATGAGGGCGACTGGCTGGTTTTTAAGGCATACAACGGCGAATCATGGAGCAGCGGGCTGAACCCAAAAATAGCTTACATTGCCGGTTTAGTCAGGGGCGACGGAACAATAATTGATAAGAAATTTAAAGTTAAACGGAAGAATAGACGTGGTAAGATATACCATACTACTACAAATAGGTATGAGGTAAGGATTGATGATAATTCAAGAGAGTTTCTAGAGAGGGTTAAAGAAATCGTTCAGAAAGGCTCTGTAAGGAAAAGAAATGAAAACGTGTATGAGCTAGCGTTCCTTGGAAAAGAACTTATTAAAGAGTTAGAGGCGTTACATGAACCCCCACTCAAGGATCTAGAAGCTTTTAGAGCTTGGATAGCGGGATTCTTTGACGCTGAAGGATATGTTGATTTAAGAAACGATAGGTGGAGCTCACGTATAAGGATAGCGAACACAGATGTAAAGCTACTAACACAGCTGAAAGACGCGTTAAACGCTATTGGAATACCGTGTACGCTTGTTGATGGCGGCGAAAGTAAAGGCAGTAAATCGTATCACCTAACCATTCTAGTTCCCCAACTGTTTACGAGATTTGTGGAGCCCTACAGCATCAAGAAGATTGATGAGTTGAGGAAGGCGAACAGAACTGATAACCCATCAATGCTTAGTAGGAAGATTAAATACGTCAACAATTACATCTTCGTCCCAGTAAAGAACGTTAAACTAGTTCAATGTGATGAATACTTCTACGATTTAGCGGATACAACATATGGCAACTATTCGGCCAGCGGTTTCATAGTTCATAATAGCTGGACCCATTCATGCGCCTTCGGTCAACCATGCCTCTCAAGATATGGAACCTTCATTCCTGTGGCTTTGGCTCCATCCAGCTACCACGTTAAGGTGTTCACCGCGTTTGGTCCATGCTCAAGCTTCCAGATCATGAAGGCCATGGAAATGTGTGCAGTGAAAGGCTGTAAGGTTGTGAACATGAGTCTCGGCGGTCCATTGGAGGGAAGCGTTGAAGAGGATCCCGAATGTGTTTTGGCTGAGAAGCTTTACAGGCAGTATGGCACAAACTTCATAGTCGCGGCTGGAAACGACGGCGAGGAATGGAGCATAAACAGCCCGGGAGCCAGCCCATACGTTTTATGTGTGGCTGCCGTTGACTGGAAGACAATGGAAACGTCAAGCTATTCATCGCGTGGGCCGCAAGCAAGATGGTACAGGGATAACAAGGACGCCTATGACAGGGACTACCAAAAATACGGAGAAGACTTCTTGAAGCCAGATGTAGCCGGCATAGGCGGAGACAGAGAAAGCCAAATCGTAGCTGCGATGAGCCTATGGTACGACGCCTTCTACGACTTGGTTCCAGACGGCTTCGACTTGATGATTGGCACGTCGATGGCTACACCCCATTGCTCAGGGCTTGCGGCTTTAGCCATAGACAGGGGCATACTCAGCAATATTGAAGATGTTAAGGCTAGAATGGCTCGCTTCGGAGAAAAATCTGCCGACAAAGGCTACGGGCTTTTAACATGGTCTAAGCTTCAATAAGTAGGCTTGCGGTATGCCCATAAAAATTTTGGAAAAGCTTAAAATTCCGCTTTTAGAGGTTGAGCTTCCAAGCGTTGAGCTCCCAGATTTTCCTCCGAAACCCATGCCAAAGCTTGATGATAGGCAGAGGGAGGTTCTCCGCTACGCTTTGATGGACGACCTCGCAGACGTCGTACCATTTGCTGGCGACGTGGCGTCGGATGTGGCTTACGCCGAGCTTAAGCGTTTAATGAAGCCTGAAGAGTATGAGCGCTTCGTTAAGGAGAATAAGTGGCTGCCCTCAGTTTTAGCTGCATTAAAGGTTTTTGCGGAATAGAAAAAATTAAAAATATGAACGTTTATTATTGATTTGGTGGTTGAATGCCCGAACTCCCCGATTTAACGGCTAAGCCTCCGCATAGGGTTGCGGACGATGTTTTAGACAGCCTAGTACGTGTTCCTAAAGAGTTGTCTGAATCTGTGTCTTCAGCCATAGATAAGGGGCCGTTGGGCTCTGCTGGTCCCCACAGGATGGCTGACAGCATTGCAAAGAGTATTGGAACTGCCATTGAAAACATAGGCGAGGGTATAGCCCAAGCCCTCGACGTGCCTACAAAGGCGGTGAAGAAGTAGATGCCTCCGCAGGAGCTTCCCAAAATATCATCCTTCACGCAGCTTTTGGCAGCGCCTGAAACCCAGTTTGAAAGCTTGGTTAAAGAAGCCTTGAAGGTGGAGCTGCCTCCAGGTCCGCAGTCAACCCTTCTGAAACTTCAAACTTCCCTTGAGGCTGGAAAGGCTCCGTCTTCTGAGGCTGTTGTTCCGAAGGCGCCTAAGCTGCCTGAGGTTCTCGGTAAACTCCCAACCCTGCCTAAGCTGGAGGATATCCTGCCCAGCGTAGAGAAGAGAGGCGAGTACCAACTTTCTGGGGCTAAAGAGGAGAAACCGAAGACAGGTTACGTGATGAGCCGCTGACCAATAAAATGGTCTTTGGCCGAATTTCGGTTAGCGGGAGCTTTGGTGGATGCTAGCTTTTACTCTGACAGCAGATAGCCCATCTTAAAGTGCCTTCTGAGAATCTGCTCGATTATTGCTGACCTGCTCATTCCAGTTTCCTCTGACAGCTTGTTAAGCCTTTCAAGCACTTCTCGAGTGAGAGCGATGCTGATGTTGACAGTCCTTTTCCTAGACATTGTTACTCCCTAATACAGACTGATAGTATCTTCTTATTAAAATTTAATTCCTTTTTGTAGATGGAGCTGGTTGTATGGAGATTGAAGAGTTAAAGAGGTTGCTTGAGATAGATGCCAAGTCTGTTCTCAGCCGCAAGGTTGAGCCTTTTGGGACGGAATACGACATTGTGAAGCATGAGCTTGCGAAGATTAGGACGTTGAACATTTCGGAGAGAACCTTTGAGGTCCCGGGTTTGACGAGGAACCTTGAGCTTGTCTGCCAGGTCTTAGCCGAGTTTAAGGAGAAGGAGAAGCGTAACATCATGCCGCTTCAATATGCTAAGAGCGACGACATTGTTTTGATGCAGCTCCGACCAGAACACGTAGGCGAAAACTTCACGTATAAGAGGGATATAACGCTTGCAGCCGGCAAATACGTTGGAACCTTCAACGTTATTCCCCCAACAGCCGGCAAACTAACGGTTCCGACAAAGCAGATCTTCATCATCACGGACATAATAGAGCTTAGCCCCACAGCCCCCTTGACGGCTGTTCAAGTTGTGGATGTGGATGGAGTCTCACAGTACCCAATTGAAGCCACCCTTATCACTAAGGCTACGGATATGCAGGTTTTCGAGTTCCCCCACCCAGTTATCGCCGATGCAACGTTAGACATTGATGGAAAGGTTGAGTCGAAAACCGCAGGCGCAACCGTTACAACCTACGCGTTTCCAGTTGGCGTATGGATAGGCTACGGCAAAGATGTGCCGGCACTAGCCAGACCAGGCGCATAGGAGGCTGAATAAATGCCAAAACCCGGATACCTTGCAGGGCACAGGCAACATAAACATTCAGTAACGGTTACTGTTGACCTGCCATCGCATACGCATGGGGGAGTTACAGCCGGAACAGATTCTACAGCTGCCTATGATTTCGCGCCAGTAACAGTAACCGTGACCACCACTTCTGAGAAGGGCTAGTTTCCCTTGCAGGGGGCTTGAACACAACAATGCGCTCCCGAAGTTTTTCTGAACGGAGGTTAAAAACTGTATGGTTGAGTTGAATAAGCCTATAGTTGAGTCTATCCTTGACGAGAACATGAACTTGGCCATTATCCTTCCAAAGGCTGTGGCTAAAGAGCCTGTATTTGCCCTCTACTTTTTCCGTGTAATGCGAAGATACCCGCTCCACAGAACCTATGACGGCGAGCTTCCGGAAATTCCCGCAGGCGAAACGGTTGACTTCAAAATCATGGGAGAAACAGCCCTGGGAGGGGAGCCCGACATACTGGCCGTATGGGAGGAGAGGCCCTTCAGGATACTGCACTTCGCATTTGGCATTAGACCAAGCGAGATATGGCTTTACAGGAGCATTCCAGCGGGCACGCCGCAGACAGGCTGGGGCTACAAGGTTGAGCCTCCAAAAGTTGGAGACAAACGCGATTATATTCCGGGATGGCTAAGCCCCTATGACAATCCTACAGTGGCTACTGAATGCGTTCTATACCATAAGCTAAGCATAGAAATTGGGCTTAAAAACGACTCTGGAAGACCCATAAGGCCAAGCATGCGCATTCTTGGAGCAGGCTACGACACCATACAAATAACAAACAGAAACGTGATTGAGGGGATGCTGAGGCAGAAGCCTCCATGCAGGTTCCTAACCGTTGGAGGGCTTAGACATTTCACGTGGACAGTGCCAGAGGAGTGGGCTCCCCCAACAGAGGTTGACAAAGCCACAATAGAGAGAGTTTTGGCGGGAGGAAGCTGAATTGGCCAAGCCCGAAGACACTTTTGAAATGGAAGCTGAAGTTGGAACAAGCAAGGTTCCATTGACAAACAATACGGTTCCGCCTAACAAGTTTGCACGAAAAGTATATGGTATGCTGATACATAACAACGCGGCGACTGCAAACACGCTGACGCTTACAGTTGAACGGGAAGCAACGGTTGAGAGGACACTTCCACCCATAACTTTAGACGCCTATGCCAGCATGGACATTTACAGGTCTGTGGATTCGCCTCTTTTCACCATGAATCCTGGACAAAACATCAAGGCATTAGCCAGCGCAAACACTATTTCAGTAATGCTTCAAGCCTACGACTTGTAAAGCGCTTTAAACTGGTAAGTTTGGAATGGAGATCCCCATTCAAAGGCTTTTAGATGTTCTCACAAGGGTGGACGAGCTACTCGTTTTGCTTCTTAGGGTTGAGGAGCAGCAGTTAAAGCTTTTGCAGGCAATATCCGAGAAAATTGGCGCTCCAGCCGCGCCAGCGGTTCCGCACGAAAAAATTGAGGAGCTTGTCAGGGAGTTTAGAATACCCGAAGTTGTGGTTAGGCAGATAATTGAGAGGGTTGCGCCGCCACCAGCAACCGTTGGACTTACAGCCGAAAGCGTTAATGAGCTGGCTAGAAAGTTGGCGGAACGCCTTCCACAGCTGCCTAACAGGGCTGGCAAAATCGAGTTTGACACTTCAATTACAGTGTGGAAAAGCATGAGGGAGGCGAAGAAGCTTAAGCCCGCAGTAGCCCTTGGCTTTTGGGTTGAGGAGGTTGGAGGAGGATTCGAGTACACCATCGCTAAGGGAGAGATCCTTTCAGACGCAAAAAGGGCTGAGGTTGGCGACAGATGGGACATAGAATTCGATGACATACAAATCAGGGGATTGGGAGCCGAAGGGACTGCCCGGATATGGTATTGGTGGCGGGAATAGCCCGTGCCCGGCTTGAGTTCCCCTGGGAGGCTGATCCGCGAGCTTCCCCGCATGGCCCGAGACTTGACCGTGGCGAAAATTGACCTTGGAGTTGCAAGGCCTAACCCTGTTGAGCTAAATGAGCTTTCGCCAGCCGTTAGCCTAACGATATTTAGGCTTACCGGAACCATGGAGCTATACCTTCAAAGGGCCGATGAAAAGCGTAAGATCACTTTTGAACCTATTGCCTATCCGCAGATGTTCCTCATAGACTGGTTCAGGGTTGAGCATGTTTACGTTGCAAACGTGGCTCAGCCCGGGAAGGAAGCCGTCATAATCGCTTGGAAAAGCTGAGGGATGAACGGTGCCGGGCTTATTGTCTTATGGGGCTCCACCTCCATCGCCTCCAGCAGCCCTGGAAGTTGTCAAGGAGGGTGTTTTAACCGCTGACGGTACGGAGCAGGAGTTAGTTGCTGTTGCGGGTCTGGCGGAATATTATGGTTTAATCAGCCTTGACAGGATGACTGTTGGCGACAAGGTGGCTGTAAGCCTCTACGTGAAAATGACGGCGGAGGGCGAATGGAAACGCTACCGCCGAATGGAATACGCAGGCCCCCAGGAGGATCCTGTCCTCCATTTGCTGGTGAAGGTGGCGAGACACGGCTTTCGCGTGACGCTCCACCAGTTTGAAGGCGTACCCAAAACATTTGAATACTGCTTTTATAAAAAATTATAAAGGGAAGCATATGCCTGAATACCCAACCTTCACCGAGATAAAAACCGTTGTGATGCCCATAGGCGTTTGGGTTTCCGAAGGGTTGCCGCTTAACGCCAAGCCCGCATATATTACGCCCATAGACGTAAGAGATGTGAAGGAGTTAACCCTGCAACCAACGTATATTACGCCGACAGATACGAAGGACGTGGAAGCGCTTACGCTACAACCCACATACTCAGTTTCTGTTGACTTGGAAGACGCGAAAGTGTTGTCCGCAGCCCCAACATACACGTATACCGTTAAGGTGAGCTAGCATGACTGTAAAAATAAACGTTGAGTACGAGGTTAAAGTGATAGACAAAACAGGCAAAATTGTTAAGACAGTTAAAGGGAGAAGCAGAACCTTCAACATGAACTTCGCAAGGCTGTTGGGCTTACTCTTCCAGAGAGGTGATGTAGGCGCAAGCATTTCAGCCACAGACATAGGCGGAGTGGGGAGAACATTTGCCAACAACACTTCAGCCAATCCCCTCAATGTCAGCACCTCCGCAGGTAACAAGCTGAGGCTCCACATAGGGTCAAGCAATGCGCCATTCGACAGGTCCCATTACGAAATGCAAGCTTTAATCGCCACGTTCGACTATTCAACATGGAGCCTAACAGATGACGGCACAAAAGTTAAAGTGGACATTTCGGGAAGCTGGATCAACCCTGGAGCGGCAGTAACCGTGAGGGAGATAGGCTTTGATGTGGTTTACTACGACACCAGCGCCTATTTAAGGAGGGTTCTGCTCGCCAGAGACGTCATTCCAGACACCATTGTAGACACTGGCAGGACAATAGCGGTTGCTTACTCCATAACAATACCCTTCTAGAAGGATTGAGCAAGCATGAGCACACCAACAGAGATTAAATGCTCCAAATGCGGCAAAACAAACGCAAGAATCGCCAAATTCACAACTGGAACAAGCGGAGAAGAATACATCTGCGAAGAATGCGCCAAAACACGTTAAATAAGCATCTTCCAAACTGTGAGGATAATAGTCAGAACTACGGTGACCAGAACAGCCCACAAACGATTATCCAAACTTTTAACTCTGTCCTTTATGTCCGCCAAAACATTATCCACACCGTCCAATCGAGCCTCAACCCTGGCTAAACGCTCTCGAATTTCCGCCACTAACGGGTTATCCTCTTTGTTGCCCATTGTAAGCACGAACCTATTCTTTCCCCTTTAACAGCTTTGAGGCGGTTCTCACAACGTCAAGAACAGCCGTTACGGCAACGGCTCCCTCAACGCCAAACCCCGGATACTGGCTTATCAACACGAGGAAGGTTTCCCACCACATGAGGGTTTCACCAAACCTGCCAACGTCAAACTTTTCCATGCTGTTCCTAAACCTGTTGCCCAAGTAGCCTAAAACGACCCTGAGGACAGCTATGACAAAAGCCAGCAGAACTGGGTTCTCAACAGCGGCTAACGTGAGGTTTTCAAACATTTCAAATCAAATAAAATTTAAATAAAGGTATTTTAAAAACTTTACAGTAGGGAATGATGAAAACACACGCCGAAAATGAAACTCTCCTTTCTCCCCTCTGCAGCATTCTGGAAAATGAGCTGACCCTTGGTTTTGCTAGAGTTTACGTATGTATATGATGAACAGTAAATAATAAATAGTTAATAAATAGTATAGTATAGTAATATAGTATAGTATACTTATTAAATTTGTTTAAGAGGTGACCAAGGGTTGACGAGGCTTCCCAACGTGAACGTTGGGAAATCCCTGACGGTTCACGCTAAAACGCCTGAAGAAGAGGAGAAAATCCGCGCTTTTAAAGAGCTTCATTCCCGTAACCCTGACTTGACTATCCACGACACCATAATGGAATGTGTCCGCCAATTTCTTGCGAAGCATAACTATCCGCCGGGAAACAGTCAAACTGTCTTAACCGCGTTCGTTGGCCAGCCAGTTGAAAAATGTTTTCGATGCGGGAACACTTTTCATTCTCTAATTAAAGTCCAGTTTGTCAGCGGGTTGCGGGCTGGCTTATGCCGAAAATGTTTCGAGATGGAAAAGGCGAAAGGCCCTTATTGCACGATAAAAAAGGTTTTGGGAGGTTGATAGCCGAATGAAATGTTTCTTTTGTGGAGAAGAAAACGAGATAGTTCTCGAAAATCATCATTTAGTCCCTCGACGATTAAACGAGGCGATGTTCCCCAAGAGTGCGGCCAAAACCATAGCTTTATGTCGAAACTGTCACAGAAAACTCCATCATATTTTGAACCCGCTGATTGGCAATTACATTAAGATAACTAAAGTATCAGAGGTTAACGTAAAGAAACCGGAACGTGTCAAATGGCAAAGAGCAACGCAAAAATTCCTTTCCGCCCTAACTGAACTTGAAGAAAACATGGGTTCTGTTCCCAAAGAGAAATTGTTCAGCGTTTTGGGCCCAAAAGTTGAAGGGGTTGAAACAGAAAAAGTGATGGAGAGCTTACTCAGGGAAGGCGCAATATACATGCCGCGGATGGGGTTCTTACGGAAGACATAAAATGGCTGAACAACTTTGTTATGCTTCAACTGTTCAAATGGATTGCCGGAGAGCTTTACGAAGTTATATGAAAGCGACGGATTGCAATAAACGTTAACTTCCTACGCCAACTTTAGGCGCAATTTATTCTCCCACTATGCTTTTAACATGGTCGATAATAACCTTTTTCGCGTATTCAGCCACGTCCATGCCCCTCTCCTGGGCCAGCCTCTGCAAAGCCTCATAGTATCTGCGTTCCTCCTCGCTTCTCTTGTCAAAAATAGACCTAACCACAATGTATACGCCCGCAGGGATTCCCCTCTTTCCTTTTCCAGCCATAAGCCTCGCCAACGCGCGCTTAAAAGCTTCAACGCCCTGCTTTTCCGCAGCCTCAGCCAGCTCAGCCTGCTCTTTACCGCTTAATCCAAGCCTGGCAACTGCAAGCGCATCCCTAAATGGAATCACACCCTTTTGAATGGCGTTTTGCATTTCAGGGCTGAGTTCAAGGATTTTGAGGTACTCGCTTAAAGTGCTGTGGGAAATGCCCCAAGCCCTCGCAAGCCCGCGCAGCCCTGTCGGCAGCCTATCTAAATAAGCCTTTATGGCTTTAGCCCTCGTTACAGGATCGGGCGTCTTGTGGAACTCTTCAAGGTTCTCTTTAAGGCTGGCGTCCAAAGCCTCCTCATCGCTCATCTCCTCAATCCAAACATGCTGCCCGACAACGGCTTCCTTAACGCCAGCCGCTTTAAGGGCTAAGAAGCGCCTGCGTCCAACAACGACGCCGTAACCTTCACCTTCAGGCCTAGCCTTGAAGGGCTGGACAACAGAGGAGCGGCGGAAATGCTCCACCAGCATTTTATCCTCCTCGCTTTCTCCGAAGGGCTCGTCAACCCTCATGTTCATCTTGCTGACAAAGAACTTTTCAATGGGGATTTTATCGCCTACTTTGGGCAGAGCGCGCTTCATTATTTTCACCAGCCACCTATTATTATAGATTTAGCTATAAAAATTTTGTGTCAAAAAAGCACGGAGAGTGTTCGACAGTCGACCACCGTGGCGCATAAACAATAAAATTTATATGGCTAAAAACCACAAAATGTTGCTTTAAGTGGCATACAAATGTCCAAGAAGACAAACGAGCTTCAACCGGTACTGGAGAAAGAGCTCCAAAGATTAACAGCAAAGCTTGGGCTTAACTTGGATCTTAAAGTTGTCTGGGTGCATAACAAAGCAGCCGGCCTATCCGGCGAAGTTAAAGAAGGCTCCATATACATTTACGAAGTCGAGGAGGAAAAAGCCATACAAACTCTCAAACATGAATTGATAGATTACATGATAACATCCAGGATTGTTAGGCCCTTAGTCAGCCTGGTGAACATGCTGATAAAGGCTAGAGAGGCTGAAATCTACGAAGAAAAGGAGAAGCTTGTTGAAATCTTCTCAAAAATCATTTGACACCAATAGTCCTACGTGTTTAGGATAATTGTTCGGTTACACGTTACTAACATTTATGAAAGGCTTTTCGCCTACACTGAAACCTAAAAAGCTAGCCAGTTAAGCGTCAATGCCCAGAAAGCCAATTTGGCTTATCGCCGTATAAACGTTTATACTTAATTTCGCATCCCTTATTCTGGCTAACTTCAGGCTACAAACACCATTCGAACGCAAGCCCACTTCTTTGGCAGTCAAAACACGGCCGAGTTAGAACGCAGTCGAAGAAACCAGTTCAGTCACTACACCAGCGAGCCTCCCCCGAACACTACGCTTTCATAAAGAGAATAATGATGTAAGTCTAGGCATCTGTGGTATCATCATTTAATTTGGACAGTATTTTAGTTTTTAGCTGCATGGCTTTACGTTTAAGCTCTAGTAATGTTTCGCCGCCATGCTTTTTGCTTCTACCTTGCGTGAGAGGAAATCTTATTTAGCCTATGTAAAACATTTAATGAAGAGTTCTGGAGGGAAAGGAATGGGAGAAGACACCTACATTTTGGATATCTTTAGCGCTATGAAAAAGAATTTAGAATTTTTAAAGCAAAATGCTGAACGCTTTTACGATGAGATACTTGAGTTAGTTAACGATCCCATTAAATGTCTCGAGGATATTGCGGATGCATTCGGAATAAAAGTGGATAAAAAGGACTTCAACGATGTGATCAGAGCCGCCGAGACCGACTTCATGATCTTCTACATACATAACGTACTCTATCCAACAACCATTTCTGCACATATCAACATTCTTATCGGTAATCTTCCAGGCTTCTGTAGGGATTTAAGATTTTTAATAGAGTCCTTAGCTAAAAGCTACTGGGCTGATATTAAGCATGCCGGTAAACATCTTTTCGAAAAATGGAAGATTATTGATGAGAGCAAGATGCGTGATCATGAATTTGTTAAAGAATTAGACCGGGAATTAGGAATGAAGCGCGCTACTAAATTGTGGGGCAAGCTATCCGAAGAAATACATTTTAAAGGCTATATCAAGAGAGTTGAAAAAAGCTTTTCCACAATCGGTATGCCACCCTCTTGGGCATTAACAATCCCTTGTGAATATTGGGAGGGGGATATGGATGAGATATTCGAGACATTTAAAGGCTATCACGAATTCGTATGCGAATTCAGAGAAATTTTCCAGATCATCTGGAAAAAATACATAGAAAAATTAAAAAATAACAGTCAACTGCAACTTTCCACTTAAAATTAACATATAAGACAAAAAACCACCCTTTAAAAAGAGTATCCATGCAAATAAACATTCATTAAACTTTCGGCTAATCATGTTATTTCTGTGCATTTCTCTAAAGATGTTAGGCAAAAGAAATATTGCATCTGTTCCGTTTGTGTTGCTGGCTGGAAATTTTCAATAACATTAAAGCTAATGGGCTTTCTTAGCGCGATTAATTAATCGTCTGTCTTCAACGTTTTCGGCAGACAGTTCATAAAAGCTAATTTTTCTTATACATAATACAACTAAAACAAAGTCGAAACCAAAAGGAACAAGATGTTCCTTTAAACGTTACTAATAGAATAAACATTGAAACGTCCTTAAACATCTTAAAATTAAGCCAAAACCTTTGGAAATAGGATATAAAGTATGCGCCCTAAAATGCTCTAGTTTTCAAAATGTTGGAAGGTAAATGTTGCAGTGTAAGAAATTGGCTATTGTTGTAGGGAGCAATGCAAAAGTTTGAGTGAATAAAATAAAAAAAACATTTAAACAATATGATTAGCATCTAAATTTGAGTTGGTGCCTATGAAATTTAGAGTTGCGTGTTTACAGATGGAAACCGAGTTGGGAAACAAGGAGGCAAATCTTTCAAAAATGATGGACATGATAGATAAAGTTGCCAAACAAAATGTAAAATTAGCGGTTTTCCCAGAACTTTCTCTCACTGGATTTAATTGTGGTGAGAGTTTTTTGGAGTTAAGCGAACCTATTCCTGGGCCAACAACGAAGGTTCTTTGTGAAAAGGCAAAAGAAAATGAAATATTTATAGTTGCTGGACTACCAGAGAAGGGAGATATACCCGGGGTTCTCTATAACTCGGTGGTACTTATAGATTCTAAAGGGACAATAGTTGGTAAGTATAGAAAAACTCATTTAGCTCTATATTTACATTGGGAGATAATAAGCGAGGAGCCAGAAATATTTCGCAGAGGGAACGAGCTTTCTGTATTTAAAACGGAACTAGGTTCTATAGGAATGCTTATTTGTCAAGATAGTGATTTTCCTGAGACTTGGAGAACCCTTGCATTGAAAGGCGCTGAAATTGTCACGTTTTCAAGTGCTTCACCAACGAGCTTTAGGTACATGTGGTATAATGAACTTACTGCCATGGCCTTCCAGAATGGTTTTTATGTTATAGCTACAAATAAGGTTGGAAAGGAGACGTTTGATTTTCAAGGTAAGAAGGTTGTGGAGGAAGCTTTTGGAGGAAGTCTTATAATTGACCCCTTAGGACGAATAGTTCAAAAGGCTAAGGAATTTGAAGAAGACATCATAGTAGCTGAGATAGACACCGATGAGGTTGTTAAAGCCCGTTGGGCTACTAAATTATTGAGGGATCGAAGACCGGAACTTTATAAAATAATTTGTGAAATGGAATAGGCGAAAAGTTCATGGAAATTAAAGAGATCAGAGTCTTCAAAATGAACCTCGCATTGAACGAGTCCTTCTCGATATCTTTTAAAACCTATACTCAGGCGCAAAACGTGCTTGTGATTATAGAGACAGATGAAGGAATAGAAGGTTATGGAGAGGGATCTCCTGATAAATCAATAACTGGCGATTCTCAAGAGGAGGCGTTATCATTTCTTAGAGTTGTTGCAAAGCGACTTGTAGGTAAACCTGTTGATATAGATTTGATCCATGAAAATTTGAAAACTATTGAGAGTAATCTAGGTTTTAAAAGTCAAACAGGGAAAGCAGCGATCGACATGGCTTGTTACGACATAATTGGTAAAAAATTGGAAAAACCTGTTTATAGGATTCTCGGTTTGGCAAAACCAAACCTTGTACCGACAAGCTTGACTATTGGCATTAAGACGCTTGAAGAAACTGTCAGGTCTGCTAGAAAATATATGGAAGCGTTTGAAAAAAACGGCCTCAAACGTATAAAACTTAAATTATCTGGGAATCCCGAAGAAGACATACGTAGGGTTATGAAATTATCAGAGGTATTTCCCGGAGAAATTACCTTAGATGCAAACCAGGGGTATAAAAATCCAGAGGTAGCCGTTAAAGTTTTTAATAAACTTTATAAGTCAATAGGCTCTCGCATTCTTTTTGTAGAAGAACCGTGTCCAAAAGGAGATTTAGCAATGATGAAATACGTTAATGATAATTCCCCTATTCCTGTAATTGCTGATGAAAGCGTCACATCTATTGAAGATGCTGAGAAGGTAATTCGGCAGAAAAGCGCTTCAGGAATAAATATTAAACTTCAAAAGTCTGGAGGAATTTATTACGCTTCAATAATTGCTAAGTTAGCTGGTGAGAAAGGATTTAAATTAATGGTGGGATGCAATGAGGAAACCCACCTCGCGATTTCTGCTTCTGTAAATTTTGTGGCAGGCACTCCATATATTTCGAGCGCAGACTTAGACAGTGATATTTTATTAAATCTTAACATAACAAACGAAAATCCCGTAGACTCATTTAAAGAAGGATGTAGGGTACCGGCTGAAAAACCAGGACTTGGGGTAAGAATTGCTGATTGGCTAAAGGCAATAATAAATGGGCAAATATTTTTGGCTCCGATGGCTTAATAGACGTGATGTCTATTTACCGCGTTCCTTTAGGCGTTATCACCATTAAACTTATTAGTATCTTAATCTCAAAAATTGAATTTAAATTTAATTAGAAGGGGAAAATATGACTGAAAAAGTTTACGCCAGAAAAACGTCAGGCTTAGTAAGGGAAATATCTCTTGCTGACGCGCTAATGTACAACATTGCTTGCATGGGAATTCTCTTCGTCCTTGTATATACTACGTGGGGGTTAGCTCTTTACCCAGGAGCGCACCTGCCTACAACCGCATTGTTGGCTATACCCCTTGGCTTGCCATTAGCCTTTTGTTATGCTTTTCTATCTGCTTCGATGCCAAGATCTGGTGGAGACTATATTTGGGTTAGCAGAATACTGCACCCGGCGGTAGGATTCATGATAAGCTTTTCCTTAGTGTTTATGTTGCTTGTAGCGATAGGCGTAGAACCACATTGGTGCATTCAATACGGAATATATCCAATGTTGCAAGGTTTAGGAATAGCAATGAATAACTCTGGTCTAATCAGCTTAGCCGAAGCGATATCTTCTCCTGTTGTAATACAAATTTTGGGCCTCGCATACTTCATTTTGATAGGTCTAGTAATTGCTAGAGGTGTTAGAACCGCGATGAGAATACAATGGATACTTTTCGCGATAAGCGCCATAGGTGCTTTCACATACATTATTACACTTTTGGCGGTAGGACCAACAAACTTTAAGCTCAACTTCAATACGCTTTCTGGAATGAACTATGATGCTGTTATAGAAGCAGCACGGCAAGCAGGGTATTCAACAACGTTTACTCTTTCAGCTACATTAATTGGAGTAGTCTACACATTCCTTAACCTCATAGGATACGTCTTTTCTTCTTATGTTGCGGGCGAAATAAAAGAAGTTAGCAAGACGCAACTAATTGCAACAACATGCTCACTTATTATGCTTGCTCTATTAATGTTCGGAGTCTATCAGGTTACCTTTTACACGATGGGGGCAGAATTCACCGCGGCAATATCATATCTAGGTGTAAGTGGCGATCCAGCATATCGTTTGCCTTTCCCAGAACCATTTCCACATGCGATGATGCCATATATCACAAGTAATCCGATCCCCATAATACTTGTAAACTTAGGTTTCGCCGTCACTCCATTATTAGCAGGCTTGGCCTACATTTTCCTTATAGTAAGAAATATCTTTGCGTGGTCCTTTGACAGAGTTGTGCCAACAGCGCTATCAAAAGTTGATGACCGTTTCCACTCACCATATGTTTCCACAATTGTAGTGATTATTCTTGCAATGATTTTTCAAGCTTTATGGATATACACAACAGTTTTCCAGTTCGTGCTATATTTAACAACCGTAATCTTTACCATATACATAATCGTTGGCATAGCAGCAATAATATTTCCATACAAGAAAAAAGACATTTTCGAAGCTTCACCGTCTTTTGTTAAGGCAAAAATCAGATCAATTCCTGTGATTACAATAATCGGAGCGCTAACAACAATAATTTCAGCCTTCATAGTCTACGCTACATTAGTACCTACATTTGGAGGGTTCCTAGAACCGTACACTCTTGCTTTGAATTTATTACCATTCCCTACGGCAATTGCGATATACGCTGTAGCATCACTCTATCGTAAAAAGACAGGCATACCTCTCGAATATGCCTTCAAAGAAATTCCGCCGATGTGAGAAAAATAATGCCCAAAACCCGGATTTTTTTCACTACAGATATTCACGGCTCAGAGCAATGTTTCATCAAATTTCTGAACGCGGCAAAATTTTATAAAGCTGATATTTTAATCCTCGGAGGAGATATAACTGGAAAGGCCATAGTACCGATAATACAGCAAGGTTCAGATCTTTTTTCTGCATACTTTCTAGGTCAAAAACATGTTTTAAAGGGCTTTAAAAAACTCGATGAACTCGAGGAAAAAATAAAAGTGGTAGGATTCTATCCCTATCGTACAAATGCTAAAGAATGGGATGATATAACTGCTAATTCTCAGAAATTCAATGAATTATTTATAAGGCTACAAATTGAAACTTTAAAAAAATGGATCAAGTTAGCAGAGGAACGATTAAAGCAACAAAAGATAAAAGTTTTTATCTGCCCTGGTAATGACGATACATTTGAAATCGACGACATTTTAAATGAATCCGACTATGTAGTGAACCCTGACGGACGAATAGTTGAAATTGATGATTATCATACTATGATTGCCATAGGTAACTCTAACATAACGCCTTGGAATTGCCCAAGAGATATTCCAGAAGATAGGCTTTATGAGAAGCTGGAATCACTTGCATCTAAAATTGGAAAACTTGACCACACAATCTTTTGCGTTCACGTCCCACCCTACGGCTCAGGATTAGATGTAGCACCGCAACTTAACAATAAGTTAAAACCCGTCCTAGGACCTGGAGGTGCTCCTGTAATGATTCCAGTAGGATCTACAGCAGTTAAACAAGCCATCGAGAAGTATCAACCATTCCTAAGCCTTCACGGTCACATACACGAATCTAGAGGAGTTACTAAAATAGGTCGAACTTTATGTCTAAATCCTGGAAGCGAATATGCAGAAGGCATTTTAAGAGGTGCGTTAATAGACATTGAGAAAGGCAAAGTTAAAGATTATCTATTAACTGCCGGCTAGTTGCTTTATCCTTAGATATAATTTTATATATTTAAAAATCGTTTTGAGTAAAGAACTTTAATTAGCGAGGCAATGCTATGCCAAGCTATGGAGAGCAATTATCAGATAGTTTTTTCATAGAAGAAGCTACGAAGATCTTAAATGAAGCAAGAAAACGCAATATTGTCCTTAGAGTTATAGGCGCATTAGCTGTAAAATTGCATAGCCCAGGATATGAAGATTTATATGCAAAATTGAAAAGGCTTGGAGAAAATAATCCGACATTTACCGATATAGATTTTGTTGCTTACGGTAAACAACGCAAGGAACTAGTTAAACTCTTTAACGAAATGAGATACATCCCCGATATGTACATAATGGCTTTTTTCGGCTCCAAAAGACTCCTATATTACCATCCGCAAAGATTATACCATGTAGATATTTTTCTAGATAAACTGGAGTTTAGTCACGAGATATTCTTTGGCAACGAGCCTGGGAAGGGGAGACTCGAAATAGAAGAATTCACAATATCTCTTGCGGATTTAGTACTTGAGAAAGTGCAAATTCACGAAATCAACGAGAAAGACATAAAAGATCTTATTATTTTATTCAGTGCTCACAATTTAGCAGAAACAGATAAACCTGAAGCTATCAACATTAAATACGTAGCCAAAGTATTAGCTGGCGATTGGGGATTCTGGTTTGATGCAAAAGAAAACTTGAAAAAAGTTCTCGTTTTTGCTAAAAAATACCATGAAGAGGGATTAATAACCGCAACAATTTTTGAGGATGTTAACCGCAAAATAGGTCAGCTTTTAACAGCTATTGATCAAGAGCCTAAAACAAAGGCTTGGGAAAAAAGGGCAAAAATTGGTACAAACAAGAAATGGTATAGAGATGTTGAAGAATTAGTCCGATAACCCTAGTAGTGACCTACGTTCTAAAAGTCTGATGCATTTTATTTGTATAACCTCTTCTATTAGTGTCTCCTAACAGAATATATGAAATCAACCGATGTAATCATGGACATAGTTGGACCTTTTCTCTATTATCTCTGCGAATTTGTTGAACGACATTTTGAAATTGAATGATTTCATTCTTGAAATGATCCTTAATCGTATCCTTAATAGTCACGATAAGCCAGGGATTGAGCCTAAAAAAGTTGTTTCGGACGCCTATTCGAAGGTATTCTGCAATACCCAAATGATATAATTCCCAGCAAGCCCAATCTGGATGCTTGATTTGCAGGTTAAGCGCTTCGGATAATTTAATTCCAAATTCTCTGACCTTTTGTTGCGACAAAAATTTCTGTAGAGAGTAGACTTCAGTTTGTGAAAGGAAAAGAATAAGAAATGCAATTTTTCTCCTTTTTGTCAATTTGCTTTTTATGACATCCCAAATCTTGCTATAATAAGTTTCCGAATATTCTTTTCCATAAAGCAGATCATCAAAATGTTTGGAGAGTTGATTGATTGCATTTTGATCAGGATTAGCGTTTAAGCTAGCTTTAACTGCAGCAACTTTTGTTGGAAAAATTCGTGAAATCGGTAAAACCCCAATGTCTCTAAACCTTCTCCCTCTAACTTCCTGGGCGACTGGCACATCTTCAGCTGGAATGCCTAAGAAAACCGCATGAACCTCACCTTTTATTCTATCGGCTTGCTTAAAAACTTGCTCGAAAGCTCCAGGCCAGTATTTTACCTCAATTCCAAAATATCTTTCTGGTGTCCATAGCGTGAAACCAAGTCAACCCTGACAAAACTTTTCTTCCCACCAATCTGAACTTCTTTAACGGCACCATCATTTTCGGGAAAAACTTTCTCACTTAATATGTGCATGTAAAGGATATCTGTATAGCTTCCCTCAGCCTCAGCATAAAGCATTTTCCTTTGGGACAAGAGCACACCCCACAATGTATTTAACACAAAATATTATATGTCTTTCATTAAGTAAACTTAAGAATTGATGGTTTTGCTAACCTCAGCCGTAGAGGCAATGTCAATTATCAGATACTATGATTTGAGATCAGATAGAATAGGTCTGGATAACCTTGGGGGAGTTTTAAGTTGCTTAAAAAGAATAGAGGAAATTCGTCGACAGACCGACCACGATGAGTTAAGAGAATATGCCCTAGAGAGGGAAAAAGTGGTGTTCGGGGCATTCTTAGAATTAGCCAAACATAAGAATATTGGTCTAGGTGAAATAGTTAGCCTTTACCTAGAAGAGTTTGGAAAGGATGCCTTACGCGAAATTGTTCGTATAGAGGATGTTTTAACCGCCTTTAGAACAGATGAAGCACTTAGATGGAAACACCTTCTTGATTATAAAAATAGCCATTACGAAAATAACCTTTAATCACTAACGTAAGTGAATTGATGGCCTCAGTTTTAAGAGTTGTATTATTGAACCTTTCCTTAAGATTTTCTGGTTGTAACATACTGTATTAAATCCCATTTTTGCTTAAATGAGGCTATTCGATCTTTCGATATGTAATACCATATGCTTCCTGTCTTAGCCTTTTGTTTCTCAACGTTCTTCGCAACAAACTGAGCTGGCACTATATAAAAATCGTGAGCCTTATCCCTATTAAGTTTGACGAACACGTAGATAAAATTATGTGGCTTCTTTTGACGGTCTCTCGCACTGAGGAGCCAGAAGCTATCCGAAGTAGAGATGCCACATGTTTTTACTTCTATAGCCACGCTCACACCTGTTTTATCATTCATAGCAATAATGTCCGCAGCCTTCGTGTTGCGGGTCGTTACGAGGGCTATGTAACCCAGCTTGGACAATTCTGCAGCCACATAATAAACACCAGACATGCCAGATAATTGACGATTGCTCATATCCATGCACTATACAGTCTTTTCATTAGAATTAGATTTAAATTTTAAAATTCCCTTAATCATCGCTAACGGTAGGTATTATTAAAAGCATAATTAACAGAACAAATCGTTCAAAGACTTGTCATTCATATTTAGACTTGTCAAGGGTCCAATGGATTTCTTCGAGCAGAACCCCTTTTCTATTAATTTTTAGATCTATTGCATGATTTAAAGAACGCCCTATTCTTTCGCTGATTACGTATTTTCTTTCTTCACTCGGAAGAAGATTAGGTAAATCGTAGAACCTTATTTTTTCTTTCTCTTTGAGTTTAAATTCAGTAATCTTTAGAGACGCACCAAGGTGGTCCAAAATCACATTTAAAGCATTCTTCATTACCAAGGAGATTTCTATCTTGTAACCAAGGAATATGTTATAATAAACTTCCAGTTTTGCATATATTTTTGGTGCATTTTTCTGAATTTCCATTTCTTCCCATGGAGTTGGTGGTGATGGAATTGTGGTAGCCCATGGCCTATCTTTCCAACTACGATAACCGAGTCCAGCGATGTATGTTGCGATAAACCCTATAAAAGAACATATGAGAAAGTTGAGTAATACTTCTAAGGAGTAGCCATATGCATAGAAACTCACTCCTGTAAAAGCTACAATGATTGTTCCAAACGCGGATATTGCAATTTGCTTGATCCTCACTTCTTTAGAAACCCCACTAACTAACCCAAATGTTATTCCGAGCAATCCTCCCGCCAATGGAAGTGCTGTTCCCAAATCTGAAAAAGCCATAATTTCACAATTTTAGGTTAATTCCATCGTTCCAGCTATAAGTTTTACGAACCTGACGAATCACACGAAGCTAAGTAATCGTCGAATTCGCCAAAAATCTGTTAGTCGCTGTTAAACGACTATTAAAATAATGTACGTTAAAATGCCTTGAATACCTTCAATTCTCTTTGAGTTTTCAGTTTGTCTTTTATTGTTTTGTAATGTTTAAATCGCACTTATGCGCTATGTAAGTAGCTCGTCTAATGATAGTCCCTTTGGTAGAACAGCTACTCCTTGTGGTGTTTTTCCCGTGTCAAACAAGGTTTTCCAGTAATCGTAACTTTGTTTGCCTCCGAAAATTGCTGAGGATAATCCTGTATCCCTGTTGATCCACAAGGGCATATTTGCAATATTTTGGATGACCTTGCGAATGTGACCCCAAAGTTGCTCGGGGAATTTGTATTGGAATAGCTCCTTATCCTCGACGGATTTCCCCATGGCTAATAGGAAATATCTCTTTATGCAATCCCTAACATAACGGAGGATATTGTATAACACTTCTTCTCTTGTCAATCTAATTGCTCTGAGATGATTGTCTGGAATATTTTCGCCTTTTCTTAGTTTTTCTTCTATTTTAGCGCTTCCGATATCAACGTCGTATTTTCCAATGAGGATTTCTTCAGCAAACATATTCATAAGTTTTATAAGTTGTTCTTTTTCTAACTGGCGGGGGTTTTCCCCCACTTCAAGTTTATATGATAATGGGGTTTCTAAAGGTTCCTTGTTTATGAAGAAAGTGAAGAAAGTTTTCTCGATTGTGCTATAAGATAATGGCTTTTCAGCTGCCCGTCCACCAAATTCAATGTAATCTTTCAACTTATTTTCTGGAGAGTGTATGACGTAGGTTCTGACATCATCAATAATGTATTTCTTCAGTTCCCTATGCTCTCCTTTAAAAAACGTAATTAAATCTTTCTCTGAGAAACTCAAGTCGTTTTCTTCGAGACCTTTGAGTTGTCGATATTGATCAATTTTCTCCCAATAAATTTGGCTCCCGAGAAAGCGCTGGACGGACATGTCAAATGCGACTTGGCGCAGAACCGTACCAGCTCGAGTGTTTGTCACGAGTAAGAGATCAAGATCTTTCTCATTATTTACCAAGAAAACGCGTAAAGGGAACTCTCTAACACCCAAGAGTAACTGTGCGGCAATTTTGTGTTGTCCGTCGAAAACCTTTACCTCCGCTTTACCATGCTCTATTTTAGTCCACGCCAAACTTACATGAAGCTGAGGTCTCCCATGCAAGAACTCTTCAATTAAACCTTTGACCCTAGAGCCGATGGCCCTCGGATTTATCCTGTCATCATGGTAAATATATTCAATCGGCAAGCTAATAAAGGAGTAATTTAATCCAGACAAGGCATCTTTATACAAGTTACTTTTGTCGCTTTTAATTGTAGAAATGTGCCAAAATTCATATTCAATTTCATCGTTAATTTTGCTAATCTTTAAAGGATATTTTGCACCACCGAATTCCTCAAGAAAATCCCCAAGGTTAGGATGGTTAAACCCTCTCTTTCCATATTTTTCTTTCATCTCTTCATACTTGAACATACATCTGGCAACGCGAAGGTCTGAGTCCAGTTTCTTTTTATTGCATATTTCATGTGTAAGAGCAAAATTTTGTGGCTCGTCTTTTCCTCCAGCTGCTCTTGGGACAATATGATCTATCTGCCAATCCCCTGAGTTCAAGTCTATTGGCCTACCGCATATAAAGCATTTTTTGCCTTGGATTTCGTGTAGCCTCTCAGCTATTTCCGTTCGCGACACATTTTGTTCCTCACAGTGGCAAGTGACCATTTCCTTCTTTACAGTAAAATGCTTTTTAAATTTTCGAAAGTGCTTTGGGCATATTAGCACTAAGTTTGAGATAAAAAAATTAATCTAAATGGTAAACACGATTAAGAACTAGTGAAATAAATGGTTATACCTAACGTCATTAGCAAAGAGATTTTTAGAGACTTTAATTGAATGTCAAAGAGCTTCAGGTGTAGCCTTTAAAATTGAATTTCTCTGTTCGGAAATTGGTAAAGTAAACATATGTGCTAACACAAATGCAAAAATATTTAAACAATAATGACGACAATTAATTAAAATGTCAAAAAATCGTAATGAGCTGATTATTAAACTGATAGAACTTTTAGAGAAAGATCCGGGACAGACTGTAAAACAGTTAGCTAAGCAGTTAAATGTTAATAGAACTTTCTTATCAGGTTATCTCGAAGCATTAGAATTTGAGGGTTATGTAAGATCAAAGAAAATTGGACCAGCTAAGGTGTATTTTAAAGAAAACTTGAGGAGGTAAGTATGGGAAAACAAGTTACTTTAAATGGTAAAGTTGCTGAAGAAACCATCCCACTTGGCAAAATTAAATGTTTTATATCTGGAAAATTGCGTAACGATACTCCTGAAGAACAAGTACGACAGGAAATAGCAAAAAGCCTGGTTGAAGAGTATGGTTACAAGAAAGAGGACATTGAGCTTGGTTTTCCAATAAGAGCTGGGAGACGTGTGAAATTCGCAGATATCGTAATTTTTTACGATGACCGGGTACATAAACAGGAGAATATTTACATTATTGCTGAAACAAAATCAGAAAATGTCAAGCCCTCTCACAAGGAAAGCGGGATTGATCAATTAAAATCATATCTGTCGGTTTGTTTGAACGCCAAGTTTGGTCTATGGGTTGGTAGTGAAAGAATCGCTTTAGAAGTCGTGGAAAAAGAGGGAATAAGAGAGTTTGTCGATATTCCTGATTTACCGAGGCGAGGTGAAACAACCCCGCCAAAACCCACCAGGGGCTGGTTGGTTCCTGCAATTAACTTAAAATCTGTGTTCAAAAGAATTCATAATTACATTTATGCAAACCAAGGCTTACAGAAGGACAAGGCATTCGAAGAGTTGTTAAAACTGATTTTCATAAAAGTTTACGATGAGAGATTTAATCCGTCCATCAGGTTTTATATAATGCCGAAGGAAAGCATCCACGATGTTAGAAATCGCTTATTAGAGGTTTTTCAAAAGGTAAAAGATAGATGGAAATACATTTTCAAGCCTGAAGAAACAATTGAACTGAATGATCAAGTTTTGAAATATGCGGTTTCGGAACTTCAGAGATTTACTCTTGGGGAAACAGACGTAGACATTAAAGGTGAAGCATATGAAGAAATAGTTGGGCCAAATCTAAGAGGAGACAGAGGAGAGTTCTTTACACCAAGAAACCTCTGCAGAATGACAATAGATATGCTGTTTTCACTTGTTCCCGAGGACAAATTGCTGACTCCTGGAGGGTTCAGAATTCTGGATCCAGCTGTTGGAACAGGGGGCTTTCTCATTGTTGGTATACAGAGGATAAGGCAAATGCTTTCCCAGAAAGGATATAATTATGACAGGTTGAGAGATGCTGTTAAGGAAATCGCTGAAACAAACTTTTTTGGAATAGACTTTAATCCGTTTCTTGTTAAAGTTGCCCAAATGAATATGGTCGTACATGGAGATGGTTCTATAAACATGGTTCACGCTAATTCCCTGGCTCATCCTTCCACGTGGTCTGACGAAGTACTTGAAAGACTCTTTCCTGACGATGTAAGGAGAAATGAAGGCGTCGTGAATCTCAGAAATAATCTTAAAACACTAGAAAGGCCCTCAGAGGTAGAACATTTTCTCTCAAAATTCGATGTTGTAGTTACTAATCCGCCTTTCGGTACAAAAGCCCTTATTGACGATCCTGCAATACTTTCCCAATTTGAAATTTGGACTTTTGAATCTGCGTCGAGAAGAAAGTCGCTACCCCCTGAACAGCTTTTCATTGAAAGGTGCCTACAGTTCCTGAAGCCTGGCGGTGTGCTTGGAATAGTATTGCCAGATAGCATTTTAAGCAATCCTGGGCTATTGTGGATAAGAAAATGGATACTGTTTAAGGCTTATGTTTTGGCAAGTGTGGACATGCCAACAGAAACGTTTGAACCGCATACTGGGACTCAAACAAGCATATTGATTCTAAGGAAGAAACACGTTGAGGAACAAAAACTGAAAAAGAATTATGAAATTTTTATGGCTATTCCTGAAAAAGTTGGACATGATAGACGGGGAAATCCTGTATACAAACTCACGTCTGAGGGGAAAATAGCCTTAGATGAAAAGGGGCAACCAATTATAGAAGACCATCTTCCACTGGTGTCTAAACTTTTTAGAGAATGGGTAGGTCAAAAATTTGGTTAGTGATTCGATAACCCCCTTCCATTGGAATGTTATAAAAAGCGAATGGATTTGTTCCGAGCCATCTCAAAGATTAGATGCGAATTTCTATGCTAAAGACATTGTAGAAGCCAGAATTCTACTTAACAGGATGAAAGAAAAAGGCGTAAAATTAAAAACTTTAAATGATCCTTCTTTTGTTAGCCAGATCTTTTGGCCTGCACGATTTAAAAGAAAGTATGCTGCGGATGAAAATGGAAGGCCGTTCTTAACACCAAAAGAGATTTTCCAATTTCTAATCAAACCAAGCAAGTTTATAGTAGATCCCCCTGAAAATTTACTAATAAAAGAGAAGTGGATCTTAGTAACAAGATCAGGTAGCATAGGAAGGTGCCTAATCGCAAACACAATTTTATCAAACTATGTGGTTTCTGATGATTTGATAAGAATAATTTTGAATGATGAAAAATATTTGGGGTATATCTATGCTTTTTTAAATACATGGATAGGCCAGGCGTTTCTAACAAAAACACCTTATGGAGAAACCGTTAAACACATAGAGCCTGAGCACATAGCGAACATTCCATTACCATTACTCTCCGAATCTGACTTGAAAGAGATTAATGAAAAAATATTGGAAGCCTACAAGCTTAGAGAAGAAGCCCAAAAATTACTACTTGAGGCTGAAAAAATATTCCGTAAAGAATTAGAGCTACCTCTATTACATGATAATTCCATTGACTATTTTGGCGGGGAAAATGGCAAGCTAATCAAGGCGTTTACTCTGAATTCAGATGAATTCTTCACATCCCAAATTAGGCTCAATGCCTATTCTTATATGCCAATTTCTAGGTACACGAGAAAAACTCTTAATGAAAGAAAAGGGAAGTACAATTTGAAAAAATTGGGGGATCCTGAAGTCTCGCGGAAAGTTTTCACGCCTCCAAGATTTAAAAGAATTTACGTGAAGAATGAAAAAGAGGGGATTCCCTTACTGCAAGGCTCGCACATTCCTATGCTGAAATATTTTGACATCAAGTTGATTTGGAATAAAATGGAAAATCTAAACGAGTACATCATTAAAAGGAATTGGATATTGGTAACGTGTTCAGGGACTATTGGAAGGGTTTTTCTTGTAAGTAAGCTTTGTGAAGGATGGGCCGCGACTAATCACATGACAAGAATTATACCTTCCGAAAAAATAAATGCAGGGTATCTCACAATATTCTTACAATCTCCCTATGGCTTATCACAACTTCAAACATTAATTTATGGCGGGGTTGTAGAGGAATTGGGTGAAGCAGGCGAATTACTTAGTGAAATATTAGTTCCTATACCCTCCGATACAGCACAAGAGAAAATTGGAAATTTGGTTATTGAAGCATATGAGAAGAAAGATCAAGCGAATATGCTTGAAAACAAGGCTGTTAAAGCCTTGGAAGAAAAGTTGGTTGAGGCTGCGAAATGAAAGAAAATGCAAGTTTGGGCGCGGTTGACGTAAAAGAAATTAAAAATCAATTTAAAGCTATCGTCGAATGCGTTAAAAAACATGGAAAGCTCATAAAGAATCCTCTTCTAGAGCCAGCAGAAGAAGAATTGCCAATAGATCTAGAGAAAAGAGAAGATGATGAAAAATTTAGGAAAAGAGAATGTTTTAACATTGAAGTTCCAGAGAATTATGAAAGGCCATATGTACCGCTTGGTGAACCTCTTCATCGCGAAAAGAAGCATCTTTTCAGATTTTTCTTGGATGGCAGCCTAAAAACTTATTACTTAGGCGAATACATAATTCCAGCCCTTTCTTTTCCATTCATGGCTGGAGAAATCGCGGCTGCATGCCTATTTAGAAATAACAACGGGACTCTTTCTGTTCCTCTAAATGGCTTTAAAAGGAGAATTTGCTTGCTTTTTCCAAATAAATCTCTTCTTCCGGACAGCTTACAAATAGAACTTGAGGAAACAACCAAAAAACTTGAGAGTTATAGTGGTTTAAAGGTCGAACCTCAATATACAGAGGAAACGGAATCAAAAGATTGGAGATCCTCTTTAAGAGCTAAAGGAATTTCGGAAATGCACGAAACCGAGGTTCAATTGGCCAAATCTGTAAGAGAAAATTCAGCTACAGGATGGCTAGTTATTGATGGTGCTATAAGAAAAAAAATGTTTTTAGACTTGGAAAATGTAATCGGTCTGGCAAAATCTTTCAGCAGACTACCAATTTTTGAGATAGAAAATCGAACAACGTTGGACATAGTAAAGCTTCTAGCAAGATTAGGAGAAGGGGAAAGAACAATCATTTTCAAGCAAGGGATCGCAGAAGGAGACGCTGAGAGCAGCGTTAAAAAAGTTCTGGGTTTTTGGTACCTTAGATTAAGAACAGGTGAATGGTTAGAAAATCCTCTACAAGGTGTTGTAAAAGTGGAGATGAAAATTGAAAAAGATGTTGTGGACTCTAAAACAATAGATGTTGTTAACGAGGTTTCAAAAGCTTTGCTAGCGGAAAGAACTGTATCGCCTTATCCAACTCCCAGATGGCACGCCCATATCTACCCTATTTACGTGGCTGAAAACTATATTAAAAGTAATTTTCTATCACAATATTATTTTAGAGGGTTATTGGCATGAGCAACAAAAAAGAAGAAAAAGGGGAAATCATCGGGAAAACAACAGCCACAGAGAGATTCCCAAACACAGTGGAGGAATTCTATTTCTGGGTTGAACCAGGGAAAATTATAAATCCTTTCGATTTTGTGTCCGTTGAACATGTTAAAGATACTACTACAATTGGTTTAGTTTCCTCAATGAAGTTAATAACCGACGCTAAATCACAATTAGCTGATTATGTAAGCAGCGAATTCGGCAAAGTAGAATCGGTGCCTCAAACTCCTAGAATAGAGACAACAGTCGCAAAGGCAAAGGTTATGTCTAATATTTCTGCCGAGCTTCCAATCGAAGTGCTGATGCCGGTTAGCGCAAATAAAATTGTAAGGTTCGCTGTAGAAGACGAGGTTCGAGCCGGATTAGGTCTTCTATTAGTTCCAGAAGAAAAAAGAATTCCAATAGGAGTTATAGAAATGAGTAACGGCACTCAAGTGCTTGTTTTTGTTGACTCTGAATATTTACTAGGCCCTCAAGGTGCCCATTTGAATATTTCAGGCATAACGGGTTTGGCAACGAAAACCTCGTATTTAATGTTCTTGATTCAAACAATTTACCAGAAGATGAAAGATAGTGTTGCGATCATTATTTTTAATGTAAAACAAGATGATCTATTACACTTAAATGAAGAACCAACTGATATCACTAAGGATGACGAAGAAATGTATGAAATCGTTAGGATTGACAAGCACACATTCCCCATTAACGATCCTCAAAAAGAGGTGAGAGGAATAAAATACTTCTTACCTCGCGGTTTTCGGGGACAACCAAACTCAGCTTATATCCCGCAAACAGGATACTACATTTACGCTTATGCCCTTTCGGATGTTCATAATAGACTTGATCTGCTTTTCCATGGCGTGCCTGATCCTTACCTAACAATGCGCGGTATAATTGATTTTATAATGGAAAGATATGGCCAGCTTCGATTTAGAAACAACGTAACAGATCCTATCACTGGACAAATAGTGAGAAGAGCGGGATCTCCAGTTGTCACATGGGAGGACCTAAAACTTTTCGAAGATTATCCAAGAGAGGTCGTACGGTACGAGCGGACAGCGTGGAGATTTAGAGGGTTATTAAGACAATTTACAACCTCGCACCTATTTGTCAATCAACGCTCTCAAACTGAAGTTTATCTAGGCGAGGAAATTAAAAAAGTCAAAGCTGGAGAAATCTACGTTATTGATATTGCAAAAATAACTGATGAAAGGGAGCAAGCATTCATAATAGGAGATGTTATGAGATCCCTTGATGAAATGTATGGTGAAAGAGCAAGCGAAGAAATACCATCAAAAATCATCATTCTAATTGACGAGTTAAACAGATACGCGCCTAAGGCTGGAGGATTTGAAGAAGTATCGCCAGTAACAGAGCAAATACGAGAAATAGCAAGAACAGGAAGATCGAGAGGAACTATTCTGTTTACTGCCGAACAGTTCAAAAGCTCCGTTGATAGGCAAATAATAGAAAATTCCGCCATGCAAGTTGTCGGTAGAACTGGAAGCTCTGAACTGACATCAGATGTTTATAGGTTTCTTGATCCGGATATAAAAGATATAGCTACTCGACTTGAAAAAGGCGAACTTATAATTTCACATCCAACATTTAGAAAGGCAATAAAAATAAGGTTCCCTAAACCCTACTACAAAAGAATAGGCTGATAGAATTCATATACTATTGCTAGCAAAATATCTTAATAACCATGAAAATATTGCTCGTTCAACCAGATTTCCCTCGCTCTCCTAAAAGTGAATATTTCAATCTATTTTTACCCATTGGGTTGCTTAAATTAGCGTCCTATTATCGTGACAAGGGGCATCAAGTAAGATTAGTTATGGGTAACAAAATTCTTGAAAACTTTTATCCTGACAAGATTATGATTACATCCTTATTTACCTACTGGGCAGAGCACACCAAAAAATGCGTCGAATTTTACAAAGCCAACTTCCCCAATGCCAAAATTATTGTCGGTGGAATTTATGCATCTCTCTTGCCTAAACATTGTAAAGAATTCACAGGCTGCGACCAGGTATTCATAGGTATTCATAAATCTGCTGAAAAATGTAAACCAGCTTACGATTTACTGTTTAATCCAAATCCCCCATACCAAATAATTCATACATCAAGGGGATGCATAAGGAAATGTCCTTTCTGTGGCGTATGGAGAATTGAAAATGAGCTAACATTTAAGAAATCAATTAAAAAAGAGATATGCTCAAATAAACTCATTTTTTTCGATAATAACCTGTTAGCAAATCCTTACATAAAGAATATCCTTAATGAAATCGCAAATTCAAACTTCAACGGAAAACCAATAAGATGTGAAGCTGTCTGCGGAATTGATTATAGAATACTACTTAAAAACCCTGAGCTCGCAACCCTTTTGAAAAAAGCTAGATTTGAAAAAATTAGAATCGCCTGGGATTGGCATTACATCGAACATGAAGAAATTGAAAAGGCGCTCAGAACACTGATGACCGCGGGATATAGGAATAAAGACATTTATGTATTTATGATATATAATTGGGAAATACCTTTTCAAGAGATGGAACAGAAGCGAATAAAATGCTGGCAATGGAAAGTTCAAATCGCCGACTGTAGATATAGACCTATAGATCAGATATATGACAATTATAACTCTGGCAGACGGCAAACAGCAGAAGATTACTATATTCACCCAAAGTGGACCGACGACGAGGTGAAACAATTTAGAAAAAACGTACGTAGGCAAAATATCTGTATAAGATTTAACCTATTATACTACTCAAGGACTTTAGAGAAGCGACTGCTTTCTCCAGATGAAACTCTTAAACTCAAAAAATTATCTCCAGAAGAGGCAAAGAAGAAATTAAAAGATGTATGGGATCCCTCTCATATATCATACCCTCCCTCATAGGCTTAAACTATTAAAGGTCACGAAAACGAACGCATTAAAAGCGCATAGGGAAATAGAGATGATTGTTGTTAGTATTTTTTGATTAGTATTTTTTGTGATGGTAGTATGCTTACAAACTGCCATCCTTCCGCCAAGTATTTCTCAAGCTCCTTCTCGTGGATTATCCTTTGCGGGTTATGTTTTCCTTCTCTAAGTTTTTTCAGTTCCCTCTCGTAAAGCTCAAGTTCCTCATCCTTGCTAAGCTCCCTTCCAATTTGCCTTTCCTTTGCAACCTTAACGTCTAGCAAGTCTATTCCTAGGAGGCTTTTAGCCATACTTTTCAAGGCTTCAATTTTGGCTTCCTTGATTATGCTCGACTGCTCTAGGGGCTGGGTTGCCGTGCTTAGGAAGGGCTCGCATTCGCGGTAGCATTTGCGCATGCCTTCAATCATGTCTGACGGTAATACGCCTTTATTCGTGCTGTATCTTGCTTCTATGTCGCCCTTATGCCCCATAATAAACTGCAAGTATGGGTGGCTTATCTTGCCCTTAGACTCTGCTATAATCATGTTTGTGTCACAGTAAGCCCGTAGCACATAAGGCCTCCAATTGAAGCCAGCCCTCAAAATGGCTTCGCGAATATCCCTCGTCACAAGCGTAGTCCTCAAAAACCTGTTCTTTTTAACTCCCCTAGGGTCAAAGCCCAGCAACGGAGAATCTTTGCTTAACTCTTCACCCTGCTTAACCCTTTCCTCCAAATACTCTTCAATGTAGGTTATTGTCTGTTGCGGCACAAAGGTGAAGTATTGGTGTCTAGCCTTGCTTAATCCTCTTCTAACCACGAGCATGGTTGGAACTTTGGTGAATGTTATGCCTTCTTCATTCACTTCGGCTTCTACGAAATCTCCAAGCCTTATACCATCTGTGCCCGTATAGTTGCCTAGGCTTTGTGGTCTTATGCCGCTGAAGGCCATGAGGGCTATTGAAACCCTTGCTCTCGGAGTTGCCATTCTTAGGATTCTGTCAAGCTCCTCTTTGCTTGGAACCCTCTCATTGGCTATGGTTGGTGTTTCATGCTCCCCTCTAACATTAACCTTAAGCCTTACATCCAAGCCGTTGTAGCTGAACCAGGAATGCAAGGTCTTCTTAAACCTGGCAATGTAGGAGCCTGCCTTGCCCTCACGCTCAAGCCTTCGCACAAAATCTGTGAAGCCATCCCTGAAAGCCTTGGTCTTGGCAACTTTAAGAATCGCCTTTGGATCAGTCCTGTTAAGCTCGCAATAAAATCCGAGATTTCTAAGGTAAACAGTTGCCGTCAAATAAGACTTAGCCGCCAGATTATCAAACCAGCGTCGGACATCCTCATCCTCAAGGAGATACGCGTACTTAGCCCTCAACCCTCATCAAATAATGGAATGCTTGACGTTATATTTAAGGATTCGCTTAAAAAATTAAGTGGACCGGGCGGGATTTGAACCCGCGACCTCAGCGATGCCAACGCTGCGATCGTTCCAGGCTGATCTACCGGCCCCAAGATGTAAACGTTGCGAGACGTTTATTAAGGATTTTGCTATCAGAATAGTTTAATACTCTTGCGAATATCCTTTGTTTTGTTGGAGGCTGCTGAGTTTGGCTGGAATTGTTCTTGTTAGGGATGTCATGTCGAAGAATGTTCGTGTTGTGCGTCCCGACTCGAGCGCTAAAGAAGTTGTTGCTACAATGAACAAGTTTGATATAGGTTCTGTTGTGGTTGTTCAGGGTGAGAGACCGGTTGGGATAATTACTGAGCGGGATATTTTAAGGAGGATTGTTGAGCCTTGTTTGGCACCGGAAACTTTGACGGCTAGGCAGATTATGACAAGCCCTGTAGTAACAATTGATGAGAACGCAAGCATAAATGAGGCTGCCAAGCTAATGGCAAAAAAAGGCATTAAACGCCTCCTTGTCACAAGAAATAACGATGAACTTGTAGGTATTATCACGTTCACCGACATTGTAACAAAGGTCCCAGACATGCTGAGTATATTAGAAGAGCTTGTAAGACCTCACAGTCGCAAGTACTAGTTTAGCTTAGTTGGCAGAAGAGGAAAATCTGTTGCAGATTCTGGAAATGAACCTTAAAAAGGGCTTTGTAAAAGTTATTCCAGAAACTTATGATGATTTGTGGCATCTCTACAACATTATTTATAAGGGCGACGAGGTTTACGCCTACACATCACGAGAAATAAAACAGGACGAGAAATACTTCAGAGGGAAGCGGGGCGAAAGAGTTTCAGTGTTCCTAGGTGTTAAAGTGGGAAAAGTTGCTTGGGACAAGATCCTTGGAAGGCTTAGGGTTCATGGAACAATATGCCACGCACCAGAAATAATTCCGATGGGCGCACATCACACATTAAATATTACACTGAATTCGCCGGTAACTGTTGTGAAAGAGAAGTGGGCAAGCCACCAGCTTGAAAGATTGGAAGCTGCTAGAAAAACTTCAAGAAAACCCATAATTATATTGGCGATAGATGATGAGGGCTTTGCAATAGCCACAACAACCCAATACGGTGTTGAAGTAAAAGTAGAGGAGCGGACAAGGCTTCCAGGAAAGCTTGAGGCTGACAAAAGGAGTGCCGCTATCAAAGAGTTCTTCCAAAACGCATTAAACAATTTGCGCCAAATCTGGAGCGAAGCCCACAACCCAATCGCCATAATCGGTGTAGGCTTCATAAAAAATGACTTCGCAAATTTTTTGGAGAAAGAAGCCCCGGAAATGGCTAAATCAGTCGCTGACGTTAAAAGCGTAAACAATAGTGGCGTCGCAGGCATTTATGAGGCTATACGCTCGGGGGTTCTCACAAAAACCGTGAGGCATCTGAGAATCGCTGAGGAAACTGAAGTTGTCGAGGAGATTCTGAAAAGGCTCGGTAAGGGCGAGCGAACAGTGGTTTATGGCTTGGACGAGGTTCGTAAAGCATCAGAGTATGGAGCTGTTAATGTACTTGTTTTAGCTGACACCGTGTTGCGTGGGGCGGAAGATGAGGAACGCTTATCTCTGGAGCGTTTGATGAAAGACGTGGAGCAGAAGGGAGGAAAAATCATGGTTATAAGCACAGAACACGAGGCAGGAGTGAAACTTGTCGCTTTGGGCGGTATAGCCGCCCTCTTAAGGTTTGCACCGCCAACGCAGCCGGCTTAAACAGTTTTTAGTCTTCTTCGAACGGCTGGATTTTCTTCAGCCAATTCCTTTAAAACCAACTCGAAGGTTTCGCCTTCAGCTAACTCTCTTTCAATAAAGACACCTGTTCTGCCAACTTCGTCCCTCCTCAGAAGGGCGCGGATCCTATCAAGAACTGTTTCCACAGAAATCTTCAACATTTTGGCAACATGCTCCTCTCGACCAACTACTCCGCTTTCCCTGTGGCCTCTTTCTGTGGGTTCAATAAGCATTAAGCGTTTATCCACACCAGCAACCCGCACTCCAGCTTTTAAAGCCTCAAACGTTGCTTCACCGCCGAACTTGTAAAACTCCCTTTCAGTCTTGCGCATATTCATTAATGGAAATGAAACGCTGGTCCTCTCGTCAATTTCTATGTAGCCTTTCATGGCGTACGCGGGTGTTGCTTGCACAATAAGTCGCCTGTTTATCGGTATTTGTGCCTGTTCAAGGGCTGTTTCGATTAAGAAAGATGATGGAGGATGCGGTATGAAAACATCAACATCGCTTTTCTTCGTGACATCTCCTCTTGCAATGCTGCCGTGGGTTATGGTCTGTATATTAAAGTTTGCAAGTGCCTCCATCAGCCACAAAGCCTTTGCCCTGAGCTTCTTAAGCAGCATCCAATGTTCGACGCTGTAAACGACTTCCAGAAACTCCGGAAGCCTTAAAGGTTTCTTAGCCATGGTATTCAACCATTAGGTGTTTCATCTACCCTTGAAAACTCTTCTGTGTTTTTAAGAAGCGTTAAATTTTGCCTTGGAAAGTATTTCCATAGCCAACTTACAGTGCTCGGAAGAATGATTAAATGGGGAACGTTAGGGAAGAAACGCTTTGCAGCATTTGCAAGCGGAAGGAAGCCTTTTTCTTTAGGCCATACTCTGGCGAGAGGCTATGTAATGGCTGCTTTGTTAAATCAATTGAAAACAAAGTTAAAGCAACTATAGCCAAATATGGCATGTTTGAGTTTGACGATAGAATCGCTGTGGCTGTTTCAGGTGGAAAAGACAGCGTAAGCCTCTTGCACATTTTGTTCAAAATAGAGCGAGGCTACCCAAAAGCTTCGCTTGTTGCGGTTTCTGTGGATGAAGGAATCGCCAGATACAGAGACGAAGCCCTAAAAATTGCCGAAGAAAACTGTAGAAAGCTCGGCGTGGAACACCATACAATATCCTTCAAAAAACTTTACGGTTTTACACTTGATGAAATTGTTGAAAAGCTAAAGAGCAGAAGTGAAGGTGAGCTAACGCCATGTGCCTATTGTGGCGTTTTGAGAAGGAAAGCGCTAAACATAATTGCAAGAAAGGTCAATGCGGACAAGCTTGCAACTGCCCACACGTTGGATGATGAAGTCCAAACAGTTCTGCTTAACATGCTTCACGGGGACCCCTACCGAATAGCTAGAGAAAAACCTGTGACAGACGAGACTCATCTAAAACTTGTGGTACGCGTAAAGCCGTTCTGCGAAATTCCAGAAAAGGAAACGGCGCTGTACGCCTACATCAAGAAGATAAGGTTCCAGAGCACCCCATGCCCCTACGCCCCAGAAGCCCTAAGAAACGATGTGCGGGTTTTCCTGAATAGGATGGAAGAAAAACATGCCGGCATAAAATACACGATTTTCAAGGCAGCGGAAAAACTTAGACCAGCCATAGAAAAAATCGAAAAGACGGAAGCCTTAAAGGAATGCGGCGAATGTGGGGAGCCAACAACGCAAAGGCTATGCAAGGCTTGTGAAATGCTCCAGAAAATTAGGGGCTGAAACCGATACTCTAATAAGTTTAGGGCATTAACCAATGAAGATTGATGAACGATTTAATTGCAATTTTGGCATCCGTAACGGTCGTAAGCTTCGTCGCCTTCATAGGAATAATTTTCATCGGATTAAAAGAGGATAAACTAAAACGTTTAACAGTGGTTTTGGTGGGCTTTGCCGCTGGCACCCTTATAGGAGGAGCATTTCTCCACTTATTGCCGGAATCTCTATCCGCTGGAAATGACGCAACAAGTGTTTTCTGGGTTGCAATAGTAGGTATAATTTCGTTTTTTGCGTTAGAAAAATTTCTTTATTG
>JAGTQI010000083.1 GCA_018396955.1 Candidatus Bathyarchaeota archaeon
CGCAATGTATTTATTTATGGATAAAAATGGTTATGAAGCCATAGGAAAAGTGGAAACAAGGAGCGAGGCGGTCCAAAATGTCTGAAAGCAACTCAGTGTTGATCGGGAAAAAGCCAGTAATGAACTATGTACTGGCTTGCATAACCCTCTTCCACGGCGGAGCAAAAGAGGTAAATATTAAGGCAAGAGGGAGAGCCATAAGCCGAGCTGTTGATGTCGTCGAGGTCGTTAGGCGCCGATTCCTACCAGATGTTAAAGTTAAGAAAGTAGGTATCGGAACCGAGCAGGTGGCACCCAGAGAAGAGGGTGGCACGCCTACAAACGTCAGCACCATCGAGATAACGTTGGAACGCTGAAACACTACGGTTAAACTTCCAAAGCTCCGCCGCCCCTCCTTTATTTGTGGAGGGCATCCTTTCAAGTGAAGACAGTATTGTGTAGTTTCTGTTTAAAGAGCGGAATATTATGCCAAAAGTGTTCAGAGAAGATTAAATCAGGCGAGGTTTCAGAGCTTGATTTGAAAATTGCCCGTTTACTTCTCTCCTTAGAGGAAACTTATCCTTCCCTTCAGAATGTTTATTTTTATAAGGCTGTGGATGCCGGAAAAACTTTAGCAATCCTTGTTGGTAAGGGGGATGTCCCCCGCCTTCTTGGGCATGGTGGGAAAATAATTAAGGCGTTGGGGGAGAAGACTGGCAAGTCTATACGGGTTTTGGAGCATGGCGTTGATGATAGAAAGTTTTTGGAGGACTTATTTGCCCCTTTGAGCATAGTCACTATAAATACTATTTGGCTTCCAGATGGAACAACTGAAACTCGGGTTATTTTGAGGAAGAGGGGCGGGAGGCAGCCGCCCTTTGATGTAAAGGCTTTAAAGGAGATTGCCCGTAAAGTTCGCAACATGACGCTACGTGTTGAATTTACAGACTAGCAGGCGAGAACCAATGAAACTTGACCCTATTGGAGACTGGCGGAGAACCCACTACTCTGTTGAGATTCGACCAGAACTTGATGGTCAAGAAGTCATCCTTTTCGGCTGGGTTCAAGAAATCCGGGATTTAGGCGGAATCCGCTTCATAATATTGCAGGATCGCGAAGGGACGGTGCAGATAACCATTCCACGGAAGAAGGTATGCAGCGAAGTTTTATCGAAGTCTGATGCGTTGCAAAAGAGATACAGCATCGGCGTGAAAGGGATTGTAAAGAAAACCGAGATTACGCCAAGGGGTGTCGAAGTTATTCCGAAAGAGATTAGAATTTTCAGCACAGCCACACCTCAACTGCCAATAGACATAACTGGAAAAGTGCCCGCACAGTTGGAGGTTCGCCTTGACGCCCGTGCATTGGACCTTTGCCGTGAAGAAAACATAGCCATTTTTAAGATTCAGCACACGGCTGTTGAAGCCATACGCAGCTTCCTCTTTGAAAGGGGGTTTATAGAAGTTCACACTCCACGCATAATTGCCTCAGCCACAGAGGGCGGCGCAGCACTTTTCCCTGTGGATTATTTTGAAAGGAAAGCTTTCCTCGCCCAGAGCCCCCAACTTTACAAGGAACAGTTGGTCATAAGTCTTGAAAAAGTCTTTGAAATAGGTCCCTTTTTCAGGGCTGAGGAGTCCCACACGCGGCGGCATTTAAGCGAGTTTGTTTCAATAGACATTGAGCAAGCTTTTGCCTCGGCTGAGGATGTTATGCAGTTGTTAGAGCAGCTTATGCAGCACACATGTAAAGTTGTCCGTGAAAAATGCCAGAAGGAGTTGGCGACTCTAAACCATCAGGTGAATGTGCCAGATATTCCATTTAAACGCTTTACCTATGACCAGTTACTTGAGGACTTGAAGAAGGAAGGCATAGAGATTCCTTGGGGTGAGGACATACCAACACCTGCCTTCAGAACGCTGGGCAAAATTCACCCGTACTTTTACTTTATAACTGATTGGCCGACGCGGTCTAAGGCTTTCTACATAAAGCCAACAGACAATAATCCAGAAATCTGTGAGGGTTTTGACCTAATGTGGCGTTGGATTGAGCTTTCTTCCGGCGGGACCAGAATAGCCTCAAAAGAGCTACTAATAAAGCGGTTGAGGGAGAAGGGGTTAAACCCGGAATCCTTCAAGTATCATCTGCAGGCTTTTGATTATGGTATGCCTCCTCATGCTGGTTGGGCTATCGGTTTAGAGAGGCTTACAATGATGTTGACAGGGAAAAAGAACATTCGTGAAGTTACGCTTTATCCAAGGGACAAGTTTAGGCTTACGCCATGATAATCTAGGCTTTCTCCACAATTTAAATTGGCTATTCTCTCTAGATTTTCAGAAATGTTTTATGCGGAATTTTGAGTGCGGTTTAACTTTTAAGGATTTGATTTAAACTTGTTCTAAAAGTTGATAAAGAGGCTTTCCTCTATCCCCGAACATGGGAGAAAACCTAAAAATAGCGTGCGGAGTCTTCGGTGCAATAAACTTTGAACGACAACCCATATTCCCATACATGTATTGGGGTTTGAGGGCACAAAATCATAGGGGGCACCAGTCCCACGGTTTTCTCACGTATGCTGATGGAAAATTTTACGTTCACAGAAGCCTAGATCTTGTGCCAAAGATAAAGACGAGCGCCATTCAAGAGTGGTTTGGGCGCTTGCCGGGACATATTGGTATAGGCAATGTTAGATATACAACTTCTGGCAAGACCGATGATAAATCTTTGATAAAGGGCACCCAGCCAGTAACTGCTTCTAAAAACGGTTTGAAGGTGGCCATCTCCTTTAACGGCAATGTTGTAAACACTTTTCAGCTTAAAAGGGAGATTTCTAGAGAGTTTCCAAACTTTTCTTATGAGTGTGACGCTGACCTTATATGCCACAAACTCATAATAGAACTTGCTAAAAGCAAGGACCTCGCCGCCGCTGTGAAAAAGTGCATGCAAGAGATTGAGGGCGCCTTTTCAGTTTCCGGAGTAACTGGAGAAGGCGAGTTTTTCGCTTTTAAGGACCCACATGGCATAAGACCACTTTGCGCTGGTCATAGCAATGATGGTAAAACGTATGCTTTTTCTTCGGAAACCGTT
>JAGTQI010000029.1 GCA_018396955.1 Candidatus Bathyarchaeota archaeon
TCCTTAAGGCTCGAACCTTTTTCATCCAAGCCTCTTTTTTAGAGATTTTGGCTTTGGCTGCGCCGCTTCTGCTTCCCGGACCACGCCTTAAGCCTTTCTTCTTCTTTTGGTGGATAATTCTTGCTCTTGCTCGACTGACACCTTTCTCCTTTAAAGGCTTAATCACGCCCTCGTGGATAAGCTTCCTAATTTCCTCTCGGGTTATGGCGGCTTCAACATCCTCAATTCTGTTGGGGTCTATCCAAACCCTATCTTCGCCAACTTTCAATATTTGGGCTGCCAGCCGTCTCTGGCTTTTAAGGCTTGTCATTGTTCTTCCTTCCCTCCCTCGCTTTCCTTCACCCTCTTCCGCTTAGGCTTCGACTTCTCCCCTTTAACCAGCTTTTCCTTCTCTTTTTCCTCTTTTGCCTCTTTTTCAGCCTTTTTCTCTTCTTCAGCTTCGGCTTTCTCTTCTTCCTCCTTCTTTTCCTCTTCTTCCCTAACTCCCACATTTAAGACAGTTATTTTCTTCTTCCGCGCCTCTGCAAGAATTTGCATTCTAGTCCTTCTGCCAACAGTGTGGGCAATCCGCACGGCTTGGGTTTTAGGATTCACCCTCTTAAGCTCATCAACGTTATGCACCAAAACCTCTTCATAACCGGATGGATGAAGCCCCCTTGCAGCCTTCGGCCCCCTATATCCAACGTTTACTGTTGGGGGCCATCCCTTAATTTTCCTCCGCATTTTGTTGTCTATGCCCTTTGGCCTCCGCCAGTTCTCCTTTAATCGGTCGTAACGCCAGCTTTCTTGCCGCACAAAGTCGGGCTTTTTCTTCTTCAGCCTAGCTCTTATCTTTAAGGCTTTTTCTACAATAGCAGTGTTCTGTTCTTTCATGCTTCCATTCCCTCGCTTTTTTCGTATAGGTATATGCCGTCCAAGAAAACACGGGGGTCTTTCCTCCGCACTTTTGTGGCTTGCTCTATGTTTGCAGCTGTCTGGCTTACTTCTTCAAGGTTTATTCCTTGAACAATTACGTCGTCGCCTGAAACCCTCACCTTAGCGCTGCCGACGATTTTTGCTTTCCTCGGATTTCTCTCGCCAGTAAAGTTTTCAATTAGCACCATTCCATCCTGAACTTTGACAGAAATTGGGAAGTGGGAGAAAACTATCTTCAATTTGTATGTGAAGCCTTTCCTTACCCCAGTAATCATGTTATTGATGTGAGCGTGAATTGTGCCAACAAGGGCGCTCTCTTTTTTTCGAGGCCAGTTAGCCCAAATACGAAGGCTTTTGCCTTGAAGCTCCATTGAGACAGGGACATATGAAAAGTCTCTGGTTAAAGTTCCCTTGACGCCTTTAACCGTCACTTTCTTGCCTTCAAGGGTTAATTCCACGTCGTCTGGAATTTGAACGACCTTTGAGACTTCAACAACCCGCATTTGCCAATCCCTCTAGTAAACGTAGGCTAGGAGTCTGCCTCCAATGTTCTTTTCCTTAGCCTCCTTATGAGATAGCACTCCTTTTGAAGTTGAGATTATTAGGAGACCTACTTCTCTTGACGGCAGAAACTTCTTCTCCAAGTTTTCAATTTCATCAACTTTAACGGCAAAGCGTGGTCTTATGGCGCCGCACTTATTTATTCTGCCTAAGAGTTGGACCTTGAACTTTCCGGAGCGCCCATCGTCTATGAATTCGAATTCGCCGATGTAGCCGTTCAACTGCATAACCCTTAAAACCTTGCCCAGAAGTTTAGAGGCTGGGCTAATCACACACTCGCGCTTGTTGCGCATTTCGTTGTTCAGGATTGTTGTCAAGCCGTTTGACAGCACATCCATTGTGCTTTCCTCATCATTCATATTTTTGGAAACCAAGTTTTTTGGCTACTTCCCTAAAACAATGTCTACACAAATATAAATTATAACGCCGAATAACAGGACCATAGGAGCCACACCTCACGCATGGTCTGGCCCCCTTACCGTATTTTCTTTCCTTTTTAGGTTTCTTTTTGCCCATAAAACTCCCTCTGCACAGCCTAGACTATTTCAACCCCTAAAGTGTCCTTAACAAAAACCATAGCCTCCTCGGGTGTTAAGACGTGGCTTGAACCTATTTTCGCTTTGCATTTGCGCCTATTTTTAACACGCCATCCGGGTCTGCTCAACGAAACGCAAACATCCATGCCAAATATTCCTATTTCCGGGTCATATTTGACCCCGGGGATTTCAATATGCTCCTTTATTCCAAAGGCGAAATTTCCATAATTGTCAAAACGGCTTTTCGGAATTTTGAAATCAACCACATGTAAGACTCTTTTTAAGAATTCTGTGGCTTTTTGCTTCCTAAGTGTGACGATGCAAGCCATCGGTTCACCCCTTCTTATTCCAAAATCCCTAATGGTTTTCTTTGCCTTCCTTTTGCATGGTGTCTGTCCAGTTAAAATCTTCAGAACTTTTGAGGCTTTTTCGAGGGGCTCCCCGGATTTTCCAACACTTATGTTGACAACAACCTTGTCTATCCTTGGCTTAAGCATTGGATTTTCTTCCCACCTTTTTCTGATTTCATCTTCAGACATTTATTGAGCCTCCGGCAATGATATTAGCGGTTTTGTTTCACCTATTGCAAAAACGAACTTCATCACTGTTTGGTAGCGGTTACCCTTCTCGTCTTCAACTGTTACTATGGCATCCTTGCGTTTTTTACCCTTAACCTTCTCAATTTCAATAATTCTGCCATATTTTCCCACGTTTTTGCCGCCAGTAATTATTACGTAATCGTTCTCCTTCATCTTAATATGTTCTAGAATTTGCCTATCCGGAAGGCCAATCTTTATCGTGTCAAAGGTGCAGTAAACATCCTCTTGCGGGTTCTTTGGGTCGGCAACTTTAACAAGCACATTTGAGCCATCATGAAGGTTCAGTTGTATATGCCCATTTTTCACCATGGTTTTGCTTTCTATTCTGCAAAGCTTAAAGCTGGCTTCATCCTTGCTTATTGGATGAAGGATTAAACCCTTATGGGAAGGCAAAACACGGAAATGCTTATCCAGATCAAGAAGCGAAACCACGTCCATAAGCCCTGTTGGAAACTTGTCGTCCCATCTAACTCTCCCGTCAACGTAAACCTTCCCCTGAGCAGCTATTATTTTCGCTTCCCTTCTTGTTTTCGCAACCCCCAAAATATCACGCAAAAGCAAGGTTAGGGGCAGACAACTCTCCAAAGAATGAGGGCCAGGTGTTGGCCTTACAACCCAGACAAACTCTTTTCTATGAATTGGCCATATTCTTGGCGCCGGCTTTCGCTTAAGGGTTGTTGAGCCGCCTTTCCTACCCAAGTTCAGCCTCCTCCACTTTTTCTTTGCCCTTTTCCTTTGACTTTTTTGCAGCTCTTTTTCTTCTCGTTGGCTTTTTTTCTTTGGCTGGCAGCTCTTCCATAGTTGGGGGCTTCTCTTCGACAGCCCTTGCTTCTTCTGGAGGCTTCTCTACAATTTTTTCTGCAACCTCTTTGGCTTTCTTCCGCCTTTCAAGAATCTTTTTCCGCCACTTGTCGTCAAGGTTAAGCTTTGTTATCATAACCTTTGACGGGTGAATTGGAACAAAAACTGTTGAGCCGTCAACTTTCTCGCGGGTTAAGCCTTCAACATAAATCTTGAACTTTTTCCTATCAACACGGGCAACTTTCCCCTCAAACCCTTTATGGTCTCCCCGCAAGACGCGAACGGTGTCGCCCCTTCTCACTGGAAGACTTCTAGTTCCATAGGAATTTCTCAGCTCCGGCGATAAGGGAGCAGCAAAATGCTTGTAGCGTATGTGGTCTGGGGCTTGGAAAAGCATTTTCCTCTGTTTTGAAGGTTTTGATGTTTTAGCTATTACTTGCATAGAGATTTCACCATAACTATATTATGATGCTGGCGGCGCTTGCTATTCTCGGCCATCTTTCAGCTGCCTCTCTTGCCACTGGACCGCGAATTTCAGAGCCTTTCATTTCGCCTTCCGGTGTTATTATCACTGCTGCATTGTCTTCAAATTGAACCCAGATACCGTCAGCCCTTCGGAAGGGCATCCTTTGCCTAACAATAACTGCTTGGAAGATTTTCTTCCGCATGTCTGGAGTGCCATGCTTAATTGAAACAGTTATGCGGTCGCCAACAGCAGCGGAAGGCACACGTCTAAGCCTACCCTTATAACCCATAACCTGTATTAGGCGTAATTCTCGGGCTCCAGTGTTATCCGCACATTTCAAGATGGAGCCGGCCAGCAACCCTCTGGAGATTTTCGGTCTCTGACCGATCACTCCTTTTGCAACTAAGCCTCTTGTTTTCGCCTTCGCCGCCATTCTACTTCGCCTCCTCCTTCTTTTCCACAACTACAAAGGAGACAGTTTTGCTTATTGGACGGCATTCAGCTATTACTACGCGGTCGCCTTCCTTTGCGTCCATGCATGGTGGGTTATGGGAAGGAATGCGGCTACGCCGCCTTTCATACCGCATGAACTTTGGAACATACTTTAGATAGTCGTGGCGCACTATTACGGTTTTGTCCATTTTAGCGCTGACAACCACGCCTTCTAATATGCGGCCTCTTATCGGAAGACTCCCGTGGAACGGGCAGTTCCTGTCATTGCAAGTTTTCTTGGGCTTCTTAAAGGTTATCGCCATCACCAGAGCCTCCTAACACGCTTTTTAAGACGGTCTTCAGGTCTTCCAACAAGAAGCTTACCATCAATTTCAACAACGGTTCCGTCGGGAAATTTGAAATGAAAAACAGAGATTTCTTTCACAACAATTTTTCTTTCACCATTATGGAGTAGTGTGAACGTGTTCCGCGTCTCGTCTATTATCTTGCCATGTAACCCAACATAACCCCGATGGGTGCTCCGGGCAACTTTCGCTTCAGTTCCAATAAACTCGTAACGTATTATGTCAGGTGTCACCTTCACTTGCTTATCCCCTCCTTGCCTTCTGTTGTTTTAGCCTCCAGTTTCTGCTCGTTCTCTATAGTTAATATTCTGGCAATAGCCCTCCGCAGCTCTCTTATTCTAGCAGGGTTTTCTACTGTACCGCCAGCCTTAACCATAGTTTTAAGCCTTAGAAGCTCCGTTCTAAACTCGTTGAGTTTTTTACGCCGCTCTTCCGAGGACATTTCCCTTATTTCCTTAACCCTAATTATGGGCATTTATTCAACTGCCTCCTCTCCCCCTCCCTCTTCTTCGCCACTTGTTTTTTCAGCTCCTTCTATTGGGACTTCCTTAGCAACTTCTTCGACCTTTTCCTCTGTTGGCGGAGCCTCAACTATTTGGATTTTGTCTGGGAATTTGGCATCTGGAGGCATTATCCTAACCTTGACGCCGTAAATGCCCGGCTTAAGTTGGACATGCACCTCGGCTTTACGCATATACTTTAAGGCTGGGTCTCCACACTTTGGCAGGTAGCCACTTCTGAATTTCTCGTATCTGGCGCGTTCGGTTCGCAGTTTTCCACTAATGATTATTTCCACTCCTAAAGCTCCAGCCTCCATAACCTGGTTTAATGCCCAGAAACCTGCACGTCTAAAGTGCACGCCCCTCTGTAAGGCTGAGGCGATACGTGTAGCAACAATGTAAGGATTTAACTCTGGAACTTCGATTTCGGAAACCGATATTTGGGGGTTAGAAACCTTGAATTTCTCCTCCAATATTTTTGCAAGTTCCCTTATGGTTTCGCCGCTTCTCCCTATCACGAGTCCGGGGCGCATGGCATAAATGACCACGTGGGTTCCAAGCGGAGTCTCTGAAATGTTTACTCCGCCATAACCAGCCTTTTCAAGTTTTTTCTGCAGAAACTCGTCGATTTCAGCCCTCTTTTTGGATTTTGAGATAAAATGTTTTACAACAGCCATTAGGCTTCCTCCACGGCTTTTTCAGGCTGTTCTTCTAAGGCTAGTTCAATGTGGGTCAGTGTTTCAAATTTCGGTGCAGCTCTCCCGAAAGCCCTTGGCATGTACCGCCTAATCTTCATTCCGGGGTAAGCTGAAGCGTGAATTATTTTAAGCCTCTCAGCGTCTAATCCTTTGTTTTCAGCATTGGCTTCTGCACCCTCAAGAATTTTTAAAATTTGCCTCGCCGCCTTCACGGGGTATCTGCCTGCATAAGCCTTTCCAGTTCCATGGCGGTGGGCAGCTTTCTTCTTAAATCTTGTGAAGGGGACAGCCCTCTTTTTTGCTATAACATCCCTCAAAAACTTTTTAGCTTCTGTAAGCATCATGCCCTTTATTGCATTACATACTTCGCGGGCGGATTTATGGGATACTCTAACCTCTCGCCCGCTCGCCTTAACGGTTTTCTCGGGGTCTAATGCTTCTTCAGGTATGGAGTATCCCCATTTTGGCACTTGATAGACTCTCCAACTGTGCAATTGAACAGCTACATGGCGGTTTATATGGTTTTCCATAAACTAGTACATTTCAAAGTTAGTCTAGCACCAACAAAACACATCTTCTTTCACAATTCAGTGATTAAGCTTGCAAGGCTTCGATGCATTTATGTCTAACTTAAGACTTCATTGACACCGAAGTGGTGAACCGCAATGAAGAGAAACGAGCACATAACAATGCTGCACGGCGCCGGCGGAACAGTCATGCATGACCTTGTCAAAAATTATATTCTAAAATACTTCGGCGGTGTAGAAAATGCGGATTTTGAAGTGCCACTCGAGGCTTTAGATGATGCCGCAGTAGTGGGCGACATAGTCTTGAAAAGCGACTCCCACGCCGTAAAACCCATCTTCTTCCCCGGCGGAGACATTGGACGCTTGGCTGTTTCCGGCACGGTTAATGATATTGCCGTTTTGGGAGCTGAACCATACGCTTTGGCTTGCAGCTTCATCTTGGAGGAAGGCTTACCCCTAGCGGATTTTGAAAAGATTCTAGCCAGCATGCAGCAAACATGTCGAGAAGCCCACGTGAGCATTGTAACAGGCGACACAAAAGTTGTAGAGAAAGGAAGCTTAGGCGGGTGTGTAGTAAACGTTTCCGGAATCGGCAAAAGAACAGAAGCCCTAGAAAAAAATTTGGCTGTTGTTAAAAGGTTTAGAAGCGACTTTAAAACGCGGTGGGTTCTCGACTCAAACCTCAAACCCGGAGACAAAATAATATTGTCCGGCACGATAGGCGACCATGGCTTGGCAGTTTTATCAGCCCAGGAGGGCTTAAGCTTTGGAGGCGGCATAAAATCAGATGTTAAACCCTTAAATCGCCTCATTCAACGTTTACTAGGCGAGGTTGGCGGAGTAGTAGCCATGAAAGATCCAACACGGGGCGGGTTGGCAGATGCCCTAAACGAGTTCAGCGAAAAATCAAAAGTGGGTATACTAATCCACGAAGAAAAAATCCCAATAAATGAAAACGTGAGGGCGGCTTGCGAAATGCTGGGATTAGACCCGCTGGAAGTCGGCAACGAGGGAAAAATAATAATAGGTGCAGTAAGAGAAAAGGCTGAAGAAATTCTAGAACTGTTAAAAACAATAGAGGAAGGAAAAGAAGCGGAAATCATAGGTGAAACTACTAAAGATTTTAATGGTGTTGCCATGCAAACTGCGGTTGGCGGAAAAAGAATAATAGCTAGGCCGGTAGGAGACCCTATTCCAAGAATATGCTAAGCCTATGTTTATGTCTGCAAAATTTATTTTCTTTATAGCGAGTTAAAACAATAATACTTAATGTCCAACACTTGCCGTAGAATTCGATTCTAAACCGAAGATAATATATAACTGAACATCAAATACATCAAAGTTTGGTGGGGATAAAATATGGTAAAAGAAAGACCCTTTGGAGTTACGGTGCTTGCAATTCTAGAAATCATTGGCGCACTCTTCTCGCTAGGTGCAGGTGCTTTAATGCTTATGGCAGCGGGTTTCATCGGAGCTATGATGGGAGAAATGCCGGGAGTCCCGGGCTTTGGCGGATTTATCGCTGGGATGTTGATTGCGATAGGAGTCATAATGGTGATTCTGGGACTGATTTCTCTTTTCATCGCCTATGGTTTATGGACTGGTAAAGGGTGGGCTTGGACCCTCTGCTTAGTGTTTTCAATTATCGGCCTAATCCTTGGCATTCTGTCGCTTCCATCAGGGATAATCAGCTTAATCATTAACATATTGATACTGTATTACTTAACAAGACCACACGTTAAAGCTTTCTTTGGAAAAGGACAACCACCGGAGGGGCCCCCACCGCCTCCTCCACCATAATCCTTTTCTTTTTGTTTTAGAATGTTGGTTTGCTTGCTTGTTTTTGCAGGTAATTATAGAGTTCTCTTGCATAGTTTGAAAGGTTATCAACGCGTTTGGTGAGTTCTTCAACCTTTACCTCAAGTTTTACAACTCTTTCTCTAAGCTCCATAACTTCTTTTCTGACGTTTTCTTCCGACATAGGCATCACATATTACGTACGCTATATTTAATTCTTTAAGTACTATTTATTGCCTTTGCCCATATGCTGCATGTTCCTTCCATGCTTACCATACATGCACCCATGGGCTTCTCTGGAGTGCAAGCCTTCATGAAAAGTGGACATTCTGTGGGCTTAATCTTGCCTATCATTACGAGGTGGCATTGGCATCCCGGCAATAGGTCTTTCCCACGATTGATTTTTATTCCGAACTTTTCATGTGCATCGTATACTCTATATTCTTCTCTTAGTTTTAATGCTGATGATGGAAGTTTTCCTAAACCCCGCCACTCTCCATCCACAATTTTGAATGCTTTTTGCATTAGTTCTTGCGCTTTGACGTTGCCTTCCCAGCTTACAGCCCGAACATACTCATTTTCTAGGCTGGCAACACCATTCTTAACCTGTTTTAGGATCATGTAGATGGCAAGTAGAACATCTAATGGTTCAAATCCAGCCACCACCGTTGGCATTCTGTAAGCCTTTGGAAATATTTCGTAGGCTTTTAAGCCTATGATTGTACTTACATGTCCTGGGGCAATAAAACCATCTATGTGAAGGTCTCCTATTCCGAGGAGAAGTTCCATTGCTGGCGGAATAAGACGATGAGAAACAAGGAAGCCTAGGTTTTTTGGCGGCTTTTTCAAGATTTCTATTGCTGTTGATGGGGCTGTTGTTTCAAAACCTATGGCGAAGAAGGCAAACTCTTTATCCGGCTCTTTTTCAGCCATTCTTATGGCATTTAATGCGCTGTAAACAACTCTAACGTCTGCGCCTTGGGCTTTAGCGTCTAAAAGAGATTTTTCAGAGCCTGGCACGCGGAGGGCGTCCCCAAAGCATGCAACGACAACACCCCTTAGGGCAAGCTGCACAGCCTCATCTATTTCAGAGGCTGGTGTTACACACACCGGGCATCCTGGTCCAGCTAGAACCTCAACATTTTGCGGTAGGAGGCTTCTGAGCCCGAAATGGGTTATTGTCCACTCGTGAGTGCCACACACATGGCATATCTTCACAATGTCGTGTTTGGGAGCAAAATCATGGATTTTTTCGACGACACGCTTCGCTAATTTCGGATCTCTAAAATGCTCAAACATTCGGCTCATCGCAAATCATTTCGTTCTAGCTTTTCCTCAACTTCTAAAATTTCGCTCCACAAACGCAATGTTTCCTCGGCTTCATCTCTGCTTAACACTTGGATGGCGTATCCGGCGTGGACAAGCACATAATCGTTAACTTTAGCATCTACGAGGCTTATGTCAACCTCTCTTATTAGGCCTCCTCCAAAATCCACTTTCGCTAAATTGTCTTGAATGCTCACAACCTTTGCGGGGATAGCCAAGCACATCTTTATCTGCAAAATAGCTAAGCACACAGAGATAAATTGTTTATGGCTTAAGAAGGCGAGAATCCAGCGGCGAAGGCTTGACCGAATGATAATCCGCCATCACCGGGTGGAACCATTTCGTGGACAAGAAATTTTAGGCCTGCTGCCTCAACGGTTTCCCGCATAATTTTTACGAATATTTCGTTGCAAGCAACTCCGCCGGAAAAGCCAACCGTTTTTAAGCCGTTTTCTAGGGCTTTTTCGATGGCTAGTTCAGCCAAGCCCTTGGCTAGGTAGGAGTGAGCGGAAAAAGCCAAATCGTGTATGGCGCATTTTTCTCTGTTTTCAAATATTTCCAGCACAAGTTCGGTGGTGTTTAGGGTGTCGCTCTCAATTATCGGCTTCAGTCTTAGCACATCTTTTCCTTTCATGGCTGCTGCCTCAAGTTTCATGGCTGGCTCGCCTTCATAAGTTCGCTCAGAGCATACGCCTAAAATGGCTGCAACAGCGTCTAAAATTCTCCCACAGCTTGTTGTTTTAACTGTGCCATGTCTCTTTTTCAGTTGTTGAAGAATTAATTGGACCTCCTCTTCGCCGTGGGGAAAACGCCTCTTATTCTGTATAAGCCAGTATTCCACGTCCACCTTTTTATATAGGATTCCAGCAGCCATTCTAAGCGGGTAGCGAGTGGCTAAATCCGCGCCGAGCATGGGCTGTTTTTCAAGATGGGCTAAACGTTTGAATTCCATTGAGTCTTTTAAGCCTAGTATTATTTCGCCTCCCCATGCCTCGCCGTTGGCGCCATATCCATAGCCGTCACAGCAGACGCCGACAATTTCAGATACGCCGTGTTCAGCCATCAAGGCTGCAACATGTGCATAGTGGTGCTGGATTTGGAAAAGCCTCCAGCTGTTCTCCTCAGCTATGTCTCGTGCAAGCTTTGTTGTTGCGAATTTTGGATGTATATCGCATGCCACGACTTCTACCTTACTGTTTGTTAGTCGAATTAAGTGTTTGGCGGCACTTTCCAAGAAATCCAGCGTTTCTATGTTTTCCACATCGCCTATATGCTGGGATATGAAGGCTTTATTGCCGAGTAAAACACAAGCAGTGTTGTTAAGCTCGCCACCCAAAGCCAAGACACATTTTTCGGCTGTCTCCCTCAAAATTACTGGGGCTGGCGCAAAACCTCTTGAACGTCTAATAAATACTGGTTTCTCGCCGTGCACTCGAACAACTGAGTCGTCGCATCTGTGGGCTATTCGCCTATTATGGAAGAGAAAATAGTCAACTATGTCGCCTAGTGTTTTTAGGGCTTCATCGTCGTCTTTAACGATGGGCTGGTTTGGCGGATTGGCGCTTGTCATTACAAAGGCTGGCTCTTCTACGCTGTCAAACAACATGTAATGCAAGCCTGTATAAGGGAGCATGACACCAACATTATGCAGACCCGGAGCAATCAAATCTGAAAGGTGATAATTGCTGCTCTTTTTCAGAAGCACTATTGGACGCGCATAGGAAGTTAAAAGCTCTGCTTCTTTTGGGCTTACTTCGGCAAAGGACCGTACAACCTCAAGGCTTGGCGCCATAATGGCAAAGGGCTTTTGCTTTCTATGCTTTGCCTTACGAAGCCTTATTAGAGGGTCATCCTTCGTTGTCGCAGCCGCCACGTGGAAGCCCCCATATCCTTTAATGGCAACAATAAAGCCTTCCGCAAGCAGTTTAGCAGCCTCCCTAATCGGGTCACTGGCAGGAACCAGCTCGCCTTTGCATGTGGTTAAGTAAACCCTTGGACCACATTTTGGACAAGCCACAGTTTGAGCGTGGAAGCGTCTGTTTAACGGATTTCTGTATTCTTTTTGACAGAAGCTGCACATAAGAAATTCCCGCATTGTGGTGTTTTCACGGTCGTATGGAAGCCTCTCAATAATTGTATATCTTGGACCGCAGTCGGTGCACGTTATGAAAAAATATTCATATCTCGGGTTGCTTCTATCCCTCAATTCCTTTAAGCATTCGTTGCATATGGCTATGTCTGGCGGGATAATAGAACCGGAAAGCTCAGACTCGTTGGAGCTTTTCTCGATTGTGAAGCTTGTATACTGGTTTTCACCATTAAGTTTCACCGTGATAATTTCGTGAATCCGCGCCAATGGCGGCTTCTTTTCTCTTAAATCCCTTAAGAAACCTTTGATGGCGTTTTCTTCGCCCTCTAGAAGAATTTCAACTCCAGCATCGCCCATGTTTCTAACATAACCCTTCAAGCCGTTTTTCACGGCTGTGCGGTATACGAAGGGGCGAAATCCGACACCTTGAATTATACCCGCAACCCTAACCTTTACTCGCACCGCGTCCATCTCTTGAAGCTTAATCACATTTAAAACGCTGGTTTAAAGCTTCACCCTTCAGACTCCTTCCACAAGTAGTTGAAATAGTCTTTTGCTAGTGCCGCCAATCCTGGATGGTCAGACCATATGGCGCTTATTTCGCCTCTTTCATCGCTAAAGAGCAATAAAACTTCGCTACCGTCGGATATAGCACCGCCGCCAAACATTTTCTCTCGGCATCGCACCTCGCCAATTTTTGAAAGCATCTTATACACGTTTTCGCTTAGCTCCCTCAACGTCATGAAGCGAACCTGAACCTTTTCACCAATAAAGGAGTGGAGCGGCTGGTAAAAATCCATCAAGAATTCTTCTCTAACAAATGGTATTGCTATTAGCATTTCTTGCCTACACTTTCTAGTCATTTCCTTAAACTTTGAAAACATGTTTAATGCACCCCTCAGAAGCCAAACGTCATATTTCTCCTTGGTTTTCAGCTTCTCATAGATGGGGAGCAACTCATCGACCACTGTTTTCTCGATTTGCAACCACTCATTTTCAAAGGTTGTCTTCGCCGTTTTTAGGGCTATTTCAGGCGATTTTGGAAAATACTTGTTTGGTCTTTTTCTTTCTGATTCTATCCATCCCTTCTTTTCTAGGCTGTTTAGGACATGGTAAACTTTGGAGTAAGGTATCTGCGCTCCGTAGCTTATTTGTTGGGCTGTTAGTGCGCCTTTTTCTAGAAGGAGCAGGTATGCATTTGCCTCGTAGTCTGTTAATCCAGCCTTTCTGAGGATTGTTTTTGTTTTTTCGCTCATGTTTTTGAAATAATACTTTTCATCCTATTAAAATTATGGAAATTTTAATATAGCAACGAACCGAAACCTAAAACATAACATGGCAATGGAAATGTCAATGCAATCACAAGAAGAAGTAAGGTTTGAAGCTTATTCAACAAGTCTATGCCCAGAATGCCTAAACAAAGTTCCCATGAAGATTTACGAGGAAAACGGCGTAATCTATCTTGAAAAGACATGCCCCAAACATGGAAAGTTTGAAGATGTTTACTGGGGGGACGCTGAACTTTTCAAGTGGATTTTTAGGGAATGGTATAACGCCAAATACCTGGGAAATGGTTTGGAGAACCCCCACACAAAAATTGTTAGGGGATGTCCCTACGACTGCGGCTTATGCACCCAACATAAATCTTACACAGTTTTGGGCATTATAGACGTCACAAACCGCTGCAACATGGCTTGCCCTGTCTGCTTCGCATATGCTGGCGCAGTCAACTATGTTTATGAACCAACATACCAGCAGATTGTGGACATGATAAAACTGCTTAGAAACAACAAGCCTTGGGCATGCAATGCCCTTCAGTTCAGCGGGGGCGAACCGACGATAAGAAATGATTTGCCACAACTTATTGCAGAAGCTAAAAAGGCTGGGGTAGAACATGTGGAGGTGAACACTAACGGTTTGCGTCTCGCAGAGGACATAGATTACTTCAAGAAGCTTTTAGACGCTGGCATGAGCACCCTTTATCTCCAGTTTGATGGTTTAAGGGAAGAAATCTACAAGAAAACCAGAGGAAGAACAGACCTCGTCCAAGTTAAGCATAAGGTTTTGGAAAATGCCAGAAAAATAGGCTTAGACTCAATAGTTTTGGTTGTCACCCTTGCAAGAGGAGTAAACGACAAAGACCTAGGCGAAATAGTGCGCTATGCGGTTGAAAATCACGATGTCATCAGATGCATCAATATTCAGCCTATTTCCATGGCCGGTAGAGCCCGAAAAGACGAAATGCGAAAAATGCGCATAACAGTGCCAGACACCATCAAACTGATAGAGGAACAGACAAACGGGATTGTTACACGTTGGGACTGGCGCCCCGTCAACTGGCCTGTCCCAGTTTCTAGGGGCATGGGCGTTATAAAGAATAGGGTTTACCCAGAGTTTACTATGCATCCCATGTGTGGAGCCGCGACATTTATTGTCGTTGAGAAGGATGGCTCATACAAGCCTATAACACAGTATATGGATGTTGACCGTTTCGCCGAAATCTTCTGGAACATCCACTATTCTGGTGTTAGGGGCAAGAGGACAATGGCAAAAGTAAAAATGTTGGAGCTGTTGCCCTTAGTAAAGTCGCCGCTTGTTAGAGGCTTGCTTAAGGATGTCATAACAAAGGGAAGTTACGAGGCGCTTGGAAACTTTATGCGGAAAATAGTTATGATCGGAATAATGCACTTTATGGATGTTTGGAACTTCGATCTAGACCGAGTGCAGAGATGTGTTATACATTATGCAACGCCGGACGGCAAGGTTAGGCCCTTCTGCACATACAACAGCATCCATAGGAACAACGTGGAAAAACAGTTCGCCATTTCGGTCAACGAGTGGGCTGAAAAATTTGGGAAGAATTTAAGTGAGCCCGTATGAAAGAACAATAAATAGAGGAGAGTTTTAAAGCAATTTATGCTTCATTATGAAAAGCTTAAATGTCTTGCATTTTAATTTTAAATTTCCAAAGTAAAGAGGATGATTGAATGAGAAAAGTTGTGATAGTTGACTATTTAAGATCTCCATTCTCAAGGTCAAGACCAAAAGAACCCGAAAGAGACAAGTTTAATCCATTGAGGATGGATCAGGTATCCGCCATGCTTATTGAAAAGATAATTGAGAGAACAAGCATCGACGCAAAGGAAATTAATGAGGTTATTGCGGCAAGCGCTTTTGGCGTTTGGGAGCAATGGACCTATGGAGGGCGCTCAATCGTCATGTTGGCGAGGCTTCCAGTAGAAGTTCCTGCATTCTTCGTAGACAGGCAATGTGGTTCTTCCATGACTGCGATACATATAGGAGCAATGGAGATAATGACCGGAAACGCTGATATCGTGATTGCGACGGGAATGGAGCATATGACTCATGTTCCGATGGGAGAGAACCCGTACATTAATCCTCCAACAGTTTTAATTGAAAAGGAGGAATATAGAAGGTACGAAATGGATGTAGGCTTCGTAATGGGGTTCACAGCCGAGAGACTCTTCAAGGAAGCCTCTGAAAAATATAAGCTTACAAAAGACGACATGGATAATTGGTCTCTAAGAAGTCATCAACTTGCAACTAAAGCTCAACAGGAAGGCTACTTTGACGGGGAAATTTTACCAATACCCGTAACTTATCCTGATGGAACAACCGAAATTATAAATAAAGATTTAAGCGTACGTCCAGATACAACAATAGATAAGATTCGAAATCTCCCACCTGCATTCGTAGAGGGTGGAGTTATAACAGCTGGAAATTCCTCGCCCCTTAATGCTGGTGCCTCTTGTGTGATGCTGGCCTCCGAAGAAAAAGCAAAGGCGTTAGGTTTAGAGCCGTTAGCTACAATAAAATCTATGGGTTGGGCGGGCGTTCATCCAGCGGTTATGGGAAAAGGACCTGTTCCCGCCAGTCAAATAGCACTTAAACGCGCTGGTCTCGAGGTTAAAGACATCGATTTTTGGGAGATTAACGAGGCCTTTGCCATCGTTACCCTTTGGTGCATAAAGGAGCTTGGAGTGGATCCAGATAAAGTGAACATTAAAGGAGGAGCTATTGCTATAGGTCACCCGCTTGGAGCCACCGGCGCTAGACTTGTGGGAACCTTAGCGAGAATATTGAACATGGAGGGCGGAAGATATGGGTTAGCCACAGCTTGCGTCGGTGGAGGACAGGGAGTCGCTACTATAATCGAAAGGGAATAGACACCCATTCATTCACTTTCAACATCATTATTGTCGTACTAAAGGGAATTAATCAACATATAAAAAATACGCAATCAAGACAACGTATAATTATGCAAGATTTTTGCTCTTAGAGTGTAAAGTTATTTAAAGAGTTTAATAGAGATAAAATTGTTTCAAAAGTTTAAGACGTGGAGAAGAATGATAGAAAATGATTTTCTAAGCACACAAGATGAAATCAATCTTAGAGAGGAAGTTAAAAACTTCGTGAAAAGCGTGGATCCAGAGCTTCTTAGAAAGATGGATAGGAACGAAATAGACTATCCTTTTGAGTTTCTCCGTCAAGTTGCAGATCGAAAACTATTGGGAATACGCTTTCCGAAGGAATACGGTGGAAGGGGGATGACGTGGACTGCGGAAATGGTTGCTATGGAAGAGATTGGCGGGAACTGGTCCTTTTCCCATAACCGCTGGATGAACGCCCGC
>JAGTQI010000032.1 GCA_018396955.1 Candidatus Bathyarchaeota archaeon
GCCGGGGGTGGGAGTTGAACCCACATATAGCTGCTCTGCAGGCAGCCGCCTGAGCCGTTCGGCCACCCCGGCACTTTCAAATAAAAGTTTTGTCTGTGGATGTAATTAAGGTTTTATTGGCTTAGCCCTATTTTTTGGGCTATTTCTCTGTAGATTTTTTGGGCTTTTTCTTCGCTGTCTATGTTTTTTATTAGCATGCGTCCGTTGTTGAACAGTGTTATTTCGTAGTCCTTATATTTGAAGACTATTGCCATTGAGGATTTAACGCGTATTTTGAAGTTTTGCTTTATTCTTGTGTGGATGCTTTCAAGGTTTAGTTTGGCTGGTTTTTCTGGATTTACGTTGACCGTATTTCTTCCGCAAAGCCAGACAAGCTTTTCTTTTGGTTTTTGGATGGGAGCATCGCCTCGGCATGCTGGACAGTTTTCTCTTTTGTAGATGTCTATTGTGGTGAAGTACATGTCGCTGAAGTCGCATATCATAAGCTTGCCCTTTAACGGTGTGCCCGCTCCTGTAAGAAGCTTTACTGTTTCCATAGCTTCCATTGTTCCAATAATTCCGGGAGTGGTGCCTAAAACTCCTCTAACGTCGCATGTTAGTAGGTTGCTGTCTTCAAGGTTTGGCAACACACACTCCAAGCATGGAGTTTCAGGTGGAGCGAAGACTGAGAGGTTGCCTTCTATGCCTATGGCAGCTCCGAAAACGTAGGGGATTTTCAATTTTATACAGGTACGGTTAACCAAGTAGCGTGTGCGCATATTGTCCAAACCATCAACAACACAGTCAACACCTTTTAACAGTTTCTCAGCGTTATCCACGTTCAAGTTCTCTGGAACCGCCTCAACCTTAACAAAGGGATTTATTTCTACAAGCCTCTTTGCAGAAACTTCGGCTTTTGGATAGCGCAAATCCTTCGGCGTGTACAGGACTTGCCTGTGGAGGTTGTGCGGTTCAACAGTGTCTTGGTCTATTAGGCGCAGAAGGCCGACACCGGCAAGCGTCAAATAAAGTGATGCTACCGTTCCAAGCCCGCCAAGTCCCACAACAGCAACTTTCGCCTCTGCAAGCTTCTCTTGTCCCTCACGTCCCAACTCCTTCATAACAAGCTGGCGGCTGTAAAACTCGTTATATGAAATGAGGGATTTCCGTGTTTTCGGCATTTCAAATCTCCTATTCAATCGATTGGCATTTAAATGCTGTTCCACACCCTTATATTACCCTTTTTCAAAAACTGTTTTTGGTAGATTTCCCTAACTCTCTGTATGGTGTCAGCCTCCTCTGGAGTTTTGTCATCCCTTATGCGGGTTATCCGTGCAAACCGCAGTGCCATCCCACACTTATATTTTGGGCTTTTCTGGATTTCGTTGTAGGCTACTTCTACAACAATTTTTGGAGTAACATAGACCTTGCGGTACTCCTCTTTTATTGCTAACTCTTTTAGGCGCTTGGTCATCTCGATGATTTCGGAATTCGTCAATCCTTTGAAGGTTTTGCCAACAACCAAAAATTCACCGGTTTCAGCGTCACGAGCCGCCAAATAATAGTCTGAAAGCCACTCACATCTACGCCCATAGCCATACTCTGCGGCGACAATAACCAGGTCTAATGGTTCAAGAATCGGCTTTATCTTCAACCAATTTTTCCCACGGATTCCAGGCGTATATTCGCTGTTCAACCTCTTAGCCATAAGCCCTTCATGTCCACAGTCAATAGCCTCTCTAAGGAATTCTTCAGCTTCGTCAACGCTGTCTGTAATTATCTGTTTTGTTAGTGGAATTCCGCCAGCATTTTCAGCCAAAATTTGTCTCCGCTGATGATAGGGCAACGTGATTAGACTTTCACCATCCAAGTATAAGATGTCAAAAAGGTAAAGCCCAACGGGAATTGTTTCCGCCATATCCTCAATTTCATGGACTCTTTTAAACCTTCGCATAAGATGTTGAAAAGGAATTGGGTGCCCCTCATTGTCTATGGCTATCACTTCACCCTCCATGATGGCTTCACGGGCTTTAACCTCCCTTCTCACGGTATCGGCTATTTCTGGCAAACTTCTAGTGACATCAGTCAATCTACGGCTGAAAATTCGCACATCTTCGCCGCATTTATGAATTTGAACTCTGGCGCCATCAAGCTTATGCTCAAAGGCAGTTTTCCCATCATGTTCTTTAATTGCTTCAGCCACATCATTAGCCATCTGAGCCAACATAAGCTTAACAGGCCTGAAAACTTGAAAACTGATTTTGGAAAGCGCCTCCCTACCCTCAGCCTTAATTAACGCCGCCACAGTGCCAATATCCCCAAGCACCATCCCCGCCTTTTTAACAGTTTCAAGTGGTATCTGAAAAGCCCTTGAAACTGCTTGCTCCATCAACCCTTCATGGAAGCCGGTACGCATCTCGCCAATGAAAATTTTAACTAGATACTTTGCCTCAAGAGGGGAAGCCAAACTAAGCAAAGCCTCGATTAAGCGCTCCTTTTTCTCCCTAGCGCCATGTCCAGCGGTTTCAGCTATAGCCTCAAAACTCCGCCTGACCTCCAATATTGTCAGAGGCTTTTCAAAAAGAATCGCTTGCCTCTTAACCTTGCAACTTTCAAAAACAACCTTCGCCGCCGAACCCACATCCCCAGTTTGGCTAAAGGCTTCTAAGAAGACTTTCCAATCAACTCCAGTAATACGCCTAATAATCTCACTTAGAGTAGCCCAACTCACATCAAGAGTTTGCTGGCTCCACTTTGGAAAAGGCCTCCCCAAAATCATTGAAACCGCTGGCTCAACCTCGCCAGGCTCAAGGCTTTTTAGGAAATCTGCTACAAGGTTTACAGCTGGAACACGCCTACTCATACCTTCCAGTTTTTCACATAACTCTGCCAGAGCCTTAAAGGATGTAGGCATAGGAACACGCTTTAATTATGTCATGTCAAAATGATACGATAGAAATTAAAATCGTTTATCTTGACAGAAATGAATAAAAAGGAGGATGCGACGCTTTTAGAAAGACTCTTCAAGCTTCGCCTTAACCTCTTTTATCTTTTTCTCAGTTTCCGAAACCTTCTCGTTTTCGCCCATAGCCCTATAACAGTCTCTTGCATACTCCAAGGCGCTAACACCAAACCTGTCGAAACCCTTTTGGAAGGAAAGCTCAGCGGACTTTAAGAAGTATTCAACAGCACTAGCGTAGTCCTTCAACATGAAAGCACACTCGCCAGCCTTAAAAAGCGCATACGTAGCGTCAAAGAAATTGTTCTTCCCCTTATAAAGCTCAGAAGCCCTCAGAAACTTCTCCTTAGCCTCCTCATACCTGCCGATCTCGTAAAGCGTATTCCCATTCTTATGCAATTTTACAGGGTCTTCCTCTTCCACCATGAGCCATCAACTCGATAACTTGTTAACAACATTTACAAACATACAATTTAGGCTTTCCCTCTAACCTTCAAGAAAATTTTAACTAGCAGAAAACAAGCCATTAACTAAGCCAGTAAACGCGGAGAAGTCACGTCAAAACTTGTCTCAATAAGGAGATTTGAAAAAAGCGGATATCTAAAACTCTCCCTTTTATGGCTATGCAAGGAAAGCAACTATCAACAGTATTCAAGGGTTACCCCTAACTCATCATTTTAAGAGACTTCTATACAACACATATACCGTGTAAAAAGCATAGGCAACAAATAACTTAGAAAGCTTCTTAAGCGATCCGAAACGTAAATGTTCAATAAATATTTGCATGCTCCCTTTTATTGTCCAAGCTTCTGGAGGCCTATAATGTATGCAGTAAGGGTCGTAGGCTGCCACCAGTCTGTAACCCTTTTTCTCAATCCATTCTTTGATGAAGGCGTCTTCAAAAACGTGTAGATTTCTTGGGATTTTTATGTCCTTAACGGTTTCGCGGCGCACAAGCAAGTCGTGGGTCCCACCTCTTAAATTAAAAATTTTCCATGTTATTTTCAAGAAAAGCTTTAAGACGATGGGGTTTCGGATGCCCTCCCAGATTTCAATACCCCAGACTGCTCCAACGTCATTTGATATAAGGCTTTTAGCTTTTTCAAACCATTCATCGCAAAGGACAATATCACTGTCGACAAAGACGAACCATTCAGTCTTAACTTCTCTTATGCCTTTCATCCTTGCGCTGCCACGCGTGCCACCGTCCATCAGTAAGATCACGTTTCCATATTTCTCCCTAAATTTTTTAACTATCTTTAACGTGGAGTCGGTGGAGTATCCATCCACAATTATTAAGCGGTTTACTGGAATATTTTTGTAAATGGAGTTTAGACATTTTTCTAGGACTCTTTCGCTGTTTTTTGTAAGCATCACAACGTCCACGCTTTCGATGGACAACCCGTCACCGTCTGTTAATAATTTGTGGTAGCCAATTCCGATTGGTAATTGAAAGATTATAAAGATTTGTTTGGTTTCTATAATTTATGTTCATGGGGCGCACTAACACTTTATATTTGAAGTCAAGCATGAACTAATAAACTGGCTAAACGCCTCAAATGGTGCCACCCAATGTCTATAAGGAAGGCTTTAAGCATTGTCTCGCGGGTCTTGGCTCCAAATAAGCCTTATCATGTTCAATGGATGGTTACGAGAAAATGCAATTACCGTTGTAGAGGTTGTAATGTTTGGCGGGAGCAGGACAACAAGGAATTGACAACTGAAGAGATAAAACATGGACTGGACGTTCTGAGAAAACTTGGTGTTGTGGAGGTATTAATATCCGGCGGTAACCCGCTTTTAAGAGAGGATATCGGCGAAATAATAGAATATGCATCACGTTACTTCTTTACAACAGTCTACGATAATGGAAGCTTGGCGGCTGAAAAAATTGATGCTTTACGGCACGCAAATTTTGTCGCAATTTCAATTGACAGCCTAAACCCTGATAAAAATGACTGTATAAGGGGTGTTAAAGGTGCATGGAAAAGGGCCATGGAGGCTGTTGAAAGACTTTACATGGAAGGAATTAACGTAAGCGTAACGCCCACGATTTCGCAAGCCAACCTTCACGAGATTATTGATTTCACTAAGTATTTCTTGGACAAGGGGATACCTGTCTGGTACTCTCTGTACTCCTACGACCCGCCAGACGATACAAACTCCCTTTTCAAAATAGGCAAAGAGGAGGATGTCTTCTTAATAAGAGATAGAGAAGCCATGGTGAAAGTTTGCGATTCACTTCTTGAAATGAAACGGAAAAATGACAATGTTTTAATTACAACAAAGGTTTTGGAAGCCGTTAAGCACCTTTATTTGAACAATAGGAGGATTTGGAAGTGTCGTGCATTGCAGAATTTCTTTGTAATAAACCATCGGGGAGAGGTTGCCGGTTGTCACCTCCACGAGCCAGTCGCCTCAATTTTTGAGTTGCCGGACCTTTGGGAAAGCGAAAGATTTGAAACCCTAAGGAAAAAGTATGGTGCATGCGAAGGATGCGCATATCTTTGTTACATTTTCTATTCTATTCATGGAAGCGTTGCTGGTAACATTGAAATAGTTAGGGATAAGTGGCGAAACGTAAGATTCTTTTTAAAAAGACGTTAAATCGTGGCGTTTAATATTTCTGAAACTGCGTTTTCAACGGCTTGGCGACTATTTAGTCTGGGCTTCCACCCAAGATTTTCAAGCTTTTCAACGCTTAAAAGCATAACTTTTACGTCACCTTTCCAGCCTCTCCCTCCATCAACGCCGCCAGTGAAAACGTATTGCACATTTTTCAGTCCCATTTTCGCGCAAACAATGTCTGCAATTTCCCTCACAACAATTTGGTCTTCAGAGCCTACATTAAATATTCTTACTCTTTCATTTCCTGCCTCTAAGCCTATTAAAATGGCATTTATACAGTCCTCGACGTGTAGGTAAGATTTCGTTTGGGTGCCGTCACCAAGAATCTCCAGCCTTTTTGGATTTTCTCGAAGCTTTTTTATGAAATCATGTATGACTCCGTGTTGCGACCTTAAACCTACAATGTTTGCTAGTCTATATATTGTGGCGTTGAAGCTGTACGTGTTGGCATAAGCCGATATAAGGGCTTCAGCTGCCAGCTTGGAGGCACCATAAGTTGATATGGGTTTCAGTGGAGCATAATCCTCCGGGGTTGGTATTATTTCTGCATCTCCATAAACAGTTGATGAAGAAGTGAAGACAAAGGTTTTGACACACCCAACTTTACGGATTACTTCCAGCAGGTTAAATGTTGCAAGCACGTTTTGCTCGTAATGAATCCTTGGGTTTTCGGAGCCAACTCGAACCTCTGGGTTGGCGGCTAGATGAAAAACAGCGTCGCAGCCGTTTATAGATTTAATAACTTCTTTTGGAGACAGCAAGTCACCGCGTATAAATTTAAAGTTGGGTGCGTCCAACCATTTTTTTAAATTTTCAGTGGTGCCCGAACTTAAGTTATCAAAAACAATAACGTCTTTGCCCATTTCGCATAATCTATCTACTAAGTGGCTTCCTATGAAACCCGCGCCTCCAGTTATAAAAACTCTTTCTAAATCTTGGCTTGGAGACATTTTCATCCTTTAGCGAACTTCATATTCAAAAGGGACAATGGTCATATTTATTTTGCTACTTTTTCTGTTAGTGCTAACCATAGATGATCGCATTTGGGTCGCGGAAGTCCCATTTCAAGTTTATTTTTGCGAACTATTACACGCTTTTTTGAACCTTTTAAAAACTCGCCAATTATGGACGCCCCAATTTTCTCTCTCCTCAATTCCTCAATTATAAGCTCTGCATATTCCGGTTTCGCCGCAATGAGCATGGCTCCGGAACTTATCAGCTGCAGTGGGTCAATTCTCAAAAGCCTGCAAATTTCTACAGTTTCTTTTGCCACAGGAATTTTTTCTTCAAAAACTTTAACACCCAAGTTTGAGGCGTCTGCCATCTCGTGAATACCTCCTAGAACGCCGCCTTCTGTCGGGTCGTGCATTGCATTTACTCCGCCAGTTTTAAAGGCAGTTATGCCTTCTTTAACAACGCTTACTTTCTCAAAAAATTTCTGCGCAGACTTTAAAAGCCTATCATCAGCACCCATATTTAGAAGAAGATCATAACGTTCGGTTGCAAGTATAGCTGTTCCCTCTACGCCAGCACTCTTTGTCAATATTAGTTTGTCCCCAGGTTTTGCTCCACCGGCGGTGACATAACGCCCCTTTTCTGTTATTCCTATCGCACATCCTACGACAACAGGATTTGAAAGCCCAGGCGTTACTTCGCAGTGTCCTCCCACAATTGCCATTTTTAAATCCTTAGCAGCAGCATCCATCTGAGAACATATAACTTTAATGATTTTTCGGTTAGCCTTTTCTGGAAGCAGTATACATGAAAGGAAGAAGGCTGGTTCAACGCCGAAAGTGGCAACATCATTAGCGTTAATGTTTACGGCAAGCCAACCAATACGCTCCACAGCACCGGTAATGGGATCCATTGAAGCCACTAAGGATTTCTCGCCTAAATCCATGACTGCACCATCATAACCAGCTGACGGTCCAAGGATAACTTCTCCGCGTTTGAACCCAAGATTTTTGAAGACTACTTCCTCCAATATTTCGACGGGAACTTTTCCAAGTGGCAGTTTCAATTTTAATCCTCAAGAAATATTTAACATGATTATAGCTTTTAAGTTGTGGCAAGGCTTGCTTTATTATTCGAACAATGGGTGCAGCGACAATCACACCTATGGTCATTTGCCCAATATTTACGGGAACTTCTGCAAGGGCGAAGACTCCGAGAAAAAGTTGTTCGTATAGGAAATAGCCAAAAACCATTAACAGCCCGCCAAAGATGCATGCAATTACCGTCAGACTAAATTCAGGTTCAGATATTAAAGCTAAGACCGTGATAATAATAATTGAAAGAATTCCTATTCCGAACCAAAACTCAACCGGAATGAAAAAAGTCGATGTGGGATTTTCTATGGAAACTATGCCTGAATATAGTTCGACAAACCCGCTATAATAGAGAAAACCAATAAGGCTGATAAGTATTCCTACAAGTATGCCTATTTCAATTGTAAAAATTCTCCACTCACGCCTAGTATGAGACTTGACGAAAGCTTGCCCTTTCCGACTAAGAAAACCCGCAAGAAAACCCTCTAAAGCTTTAATTACTAACGTTGCAGGTGCATAATAATAGTAGCATAGAAAAACATCCGCAAGCATAGAGCCAACACCACCAGCGAATGCTCCTACCAAAGGCCCAAAAAGTAAGGCTGCAGTATAAACCATTGTCTCTCCAATGTTAAAGTATCCTCTAGTGCTAGGCACATAAATTGTAAAGCTTATAGTTGCTATGCAAACAAGGGCTGTAAAAACACCTGTGACGCTTAATCGCCTTGCCAAGTCTGTAGGAGACGTTGATGACATAATGGATCTTTGATAGTATAGTTATAACTATACTATTTTAAATTTATGTTCCGACTGAACGAAAACTACAGTATAAGTTTTAAATTGTCGAATGCGCGGAGGGCTTTCATTCCACTTTTTGTTATTTTGAAATATCTCCGTCCATCTTTTTCATAACTTGAAATCAGCCCATTTTTTGACAGTTCGTTTAAATGCTGGTAGATTGCCGCTCTCGTTGTCACTTTTCCGAGTTTTTTCCATAATTCATAGCCATAAGCATCTTTTTTGCATAGGATTCTCAAGATTTTCTCTTTTGTGCTAAGCTCTAATCCGACCACAACTGTTTTCCTTCTCTTTGTTAAGGCTTGAAGGATGTCTGTTGCTTTTAACCCGCTTCCGGTTATTAAGCATACAACCTTGTCTTTTTTGTCGATAACTCCCTCATTTATAAGTTTCTTGAGCGCTGCATAGGTTGCTGCGCTTGCTGGTTCGGCGAAGATGCCTTCATATTTTGCTATTTCTTGTTCTGCTGAGAAGATTTCTTCGTCGGAAACTGATGTGGCGGTTCCTTGGGATTCTTTGATGGCTTTAAGGGCCATTTTGCCATGCCATGGTTTTTTGACGAGGATGGCGAGTGCGTGGGTTGAAGGTTTTGTTTTGAGGGCTGGCTCTTGAATTTCTTGCATGTACGCTTTTACGATCGGTGAGCATCCTTCGGCCTGAACACCAACCATTCTTGGAAAGTAGTTTATTTCGCCTTTTATTTCAAGCTCTTTAAAGCCTTTCCAAACAGCATATAATGTCCCGCCGCTTCCCATGGAAGTTATGAACCAGTCTGGGATGCCTATCTGCTCGTGAATCTCGTAGGCTATGGTTTTTAGGGCTTCTATGGATAGTGGATTAAATTCAGCGGATCCCTGATACCAACCCGTTTCTTTGGCTAGTTCGTCTGCTCTTTTTAGTGAATCATCCACTATTTCCCCATGCTCTTCGATTACGGCGTCATAGATGAGCATTTGGGCAAGTTTTCCCATATCCACGTTTCTAGGCACTACAACGTGGCATGTTGTTCCAGATTTGGCACAGTATGCAGCTAAAGAAGCTCCAAGGTTTCCATTTGTGGCGCAGACAATAGACTTATACCCCAAATCAACAGCGTTGGAGACTATTAGAGTGGCGCATCTATCCCTGAAAGAGTTTGTTGGGTTTCGTGTCTCATCCTTAAAATATAGATTGTTTAGCCCAACATTCTTGGCAAGTCTCCTCACTTTAATGAGCGGTGTTCCTCCTTCTCCCATGGAGACAACATTTCTAACCTTTGGCAGAAGTCTCTTATAACGCCAAAAAGTGAACGAACCAACAAATTTCGCTTTTTTAAGAGTTTCATCATCGCCTTTGTATTCTAAGGGACTGCCACATTTCTTACAGCTGTATTGTAACGGATAAGCTTCAAATTTTGCATCGCATGCTGTGCATTTAAGATAGAACATTACTTTGCCTCGTATTCTCCCTTTCCTACACGTTAAATTTAATAGTCCCGTCTATGAGGCTTTCTAAATTTTAAGTTTAAGACTCTAAACTTGGAAGGACGGCGATTATTTCTTCAACCCGTCTTATGGTTGCCCAGTCAAATTTCTTCATTGCGAGCAGTATCACAATCGAAATTGTTGGCTGGTAGAGCAGACATTTTCAGTTGCAAACAGGTCCCTTCCATTTTTGTTTGATTTCTCGGCAACTGTAAAGGCGAAAATTTAGTGGCGAACAAGATATGTCGCCATTAAGACTGTCGATAAAATGAAGAAAACTTCTAACATTTCTCCTATCAACTTTCCACCGTTTTCTTTCTTCTCTCTCAACAGAGGACTTAAAATGGCGCGTGGGTGTTAAGCACTCCATATGAGGCTCAGGATGTTGCCTAGCAAAGTATTGCCGCTTTTCTTTCCAAAGAACCTTTTAATGGCAAAAGATTAGCAGAAATAGAAGGTTAAATGTGATAAGCGTATGAGCTGTTTCTTCAGGTATTGGGAGAAGCCCATGAAGAATTAGGAGGATAAAGGCGATAACAAATACGGAGCGGAAAATTAGTTTTTCAAACTCTCAAATCTCCGAATGTGGTTTGGATCTGATTTGATTTTAGTTCTAGAGGAATCTTATAGAAGTTTTCTCCATAGATTCTTTAAAAATTTACACAAAATTATATTTTACCAAAAACCAGCTTGTCTAGAACAAGACTTAGGACTTGGAAAACTTCTTCGGCTGATAGGTTATCAGTGTCTAATATAATGTGGAAAGGGGTGAAATCTTCGCCTAACTTGAAACCGTAAAGTTTCTCATAAATTGCCTTTGTCTTCTCTTCCTTCCTTCTTAAAGCTTTTAACGCCTCCTTTACGGTTGTTTTATCTCTTTTGGCCACTCTTTCCGCCCTTTTTCTTGGCGATGCTTCCAGCCATATCTTAAACCCGTTTTCAAGAAGCCATGGCATTGTCCAGCTATCTAGGACTACGTTTCCATGTTTTGCAATCTCCAAAAGTTTCTGGTCCACAGCTCTATCAAATTCGGGATTTTTTTCCCTTTTCTCTAGGAAGGATAATCCTTCTTTGCTTTCCCACCATCCGTCCTCCGTTGATTTATGACCCCTTTCTAAAGCCAGAGCCTTTAGAGCATCCCCACCTGAATAGTACTTAAATCCGTACTTTTCAGCCAGTTTTTTGGCTAGTGTACTTTTCCCGCTTCCAGCCATCCCACAAACACAGATAATCAGTGGTTCTTTTGCCATGCCGAGAGCCTCATGCCGCACTGAGCGTTCGTACTGCCTGTTTTAAGGCAATTTTCAGGCAGTCATGGCAAAGATGCCCACCATAAATCCTTGAAATGCTCCTCTTTGTCTTGTTGAGCTTCCTTATCTCGTGTGGGAGGAGACGGGGAATTCCGGCTAGAGGTTTGCCGCACTTAACGCAGCTACTGCCTTTGGGTGCTTCGCGTTTAAAATGCAAGCCGATGCGTCCTCCTGGTAAAGTTTTAAAAATACGTTTTCGACTGCGAGTACGTTGATACGGTCTGGGCATGTCACATCACTCCACACTTGAAAGACCAAGTAAGTGAGAAAATATTGTGCTGAAAAGGAAAGAACACAAAAGATACCACCAGAAAAGAGAAGGAAACCAGAGTAATTGAAAACCGATCCCCGGAAAGTATGCAATTTCTTTTCCTCCGTATGTCCATCCTAAAAAGTACCAGACTATCATTAATGGGATGAAGAAGAGAAACGAAACCTTCATCGACTGCCAAGACATTTTTGCCTGCAGCTGAAGTATGTACTGCTGCTTTTTCATAAGCTTCTCCATCTGCTTCTTATCCCCGTTCCTACGAGCTTTGCGGAGTTGCTCGTTCCACTCAGCGATTTCCTTCCTCCAAGCTTTGGTCTTTTCTGGGTCTGTTGTGAGGCGATTGACTAGATTTATAAGAAAAGATATTACAGCGGCAAGTAGTAAAATGAAAAGCGTTGACCAAGGAGGCTCTGTCGGCAGAAAGGACATGCCTTCAAGCTCACTCTCCGAATATTCTTCTAAAGGCTGGATACATTTCGGCTGCCCTCTCCCGCACCAAAATTTCATAATACTGATAGATTATGCCCACTGAAAGCAAAATCCCTATGCCTGAGCCGAAAACCCCGAAGAAGTCTGACAAGCCGGCAATCAGCCCAACTATAATTCCGCCGAGGATTGTTACGGCTGGAATGTAGCGCTTAAGAATCTGCTCAACAGCTTTTCCTGAACGCCTATAACCAGGAATCTGCATGCCAGCATCCACAAGCTGCTTCGCCACAGTTGAAGGGCCTAAACCGCCAACCTCAAGCCAAGTAAGCGAAAAGATCACACAGAAGACTATTAGGATGGCCAAGTATCCAATGGCTCTTAAAGGCTCATTCATAACATTTGTAAGGTTACCTGGGGAAGTCACAAAATAAACAAGACCACCAGCAGGCACATATTGTCCCCCTTCTGACTTATACCATCCTAATAGGCGGATCCATGGATTATTTCTGTCCCAATTCCAAAGGAGATACGAGAAGAAGTATATGTTAGCAAAAAGTGCTGATGCAAAAATTACTGGAAGGTTCGAAACATATAACAGCTTAATTGGGTAGCGGCTTCTAAAACCACGATAGCCAGCGTAAGAAAGCGGCAATTCCACTCTGACGCCCTCCATGTAAATGATTACAAGGAAAGCGGCAATTGTCGCTATAAACCCTATCAAAGATGGAAGGTTACCTCTTAACCATAATCCTGTAATGGGTTTTCTATTAATTATCGCACCTACTAACGCTGGGAAAATTCCGTGATTGTAATATTCATCAACGGCTCCGCTAATGTCGAAGCATTGGAGGAATATCTGTTGTGCAACGCCTGCCACTATGAAGAGGCTTATTCCGCTGCCGAATCCCCAACCCTTTTGGATAAGTTCGTCTAAAAGTAAAACTATGAAACCGGCGGCTAAGAGTTGGAGAAAAACGATTATGGCTGTTGTACCCGGTAAGGAACCATACATCCCGCTTATTATGTAGGCTGACGCCTGCACTCCCGTGAGAATTATTGCTAAGACTTTACTTGCCGTTGTAAACAGGGCTCTATCTTCAGGTTTTGACATGTCACATTCTATCATGGCGGAGCCAACTAAAAGTTGCAAAATTAAGCCGGCGGTCACGATTGGACCTATACCTAGCTCCATCAAGGTGCCACGGCTTGAGGCAAAAATTATCCTTAACGGGGCGAATTCCTCCGACCTTTGAATGCCGTAAAGGGCACACGCGTTACTAGCCATTACCAAGTATATTATGAGGGCTACGGCTGTCCAGAAGAGTTTTTCATTAAAGCTTACTCTGCGTTCTGGAGCCTTTACTTCCGGGATGAACCGCGCGATGGGCTTGAACATGTTTAGGAATCTTCCGGCCATGGGTTAACAGCTACTCCCCACTTTCTTGCACCCCTGTCAGAACTTGTCCTCCAGCCTCCTCTATTTTTTCAGCCGCCGACTTGGAGCATATGGCAACCTTAACAATTAGAGGTCTTGTCACTTTTCCGGCACCAAGAAGCTTCGTGTAGCCTAAACACCCCAAGTCTATGAGAATTTTTTCTTCTTCAGTTTTTCCTCCGCATTTCTGAGCTATTTCTTCAAGTTCTCCAACGTTTATGGCTTTGACTTCACGCCGCAAACTTTTAGGCGAGGTGAAACCTTTCTTCCCGAAGTATTCAGGCTCGTATTTAACAACGTATGACCAACCGTGCTTGTGGCGCCCAGCCTTGCGATAACCTTTAGAACCAGATTTTCTATGCTGCCCTACCCTTCCATAGCCACATGTTCTCGAACCACGTTTCTTACGGATTTTCCTAAGCCTGTGGGGCATCTTTAACAGCAACCTTGTTTAGCGGTTTCTCTTCCGGGGCTTTCTTTAATTGTATTTCGAGGACTCCATTCTTATATGTTATGCGGGCAGCCTCTGGAATTACAGCCTCTGGAAGATTTAAACTTTTATAGTATCTGCGCCCTTGAGCCTTCGCAGTCAGGGTTAACCGCTGTTTTTCAGCTTGAACCTTTATGTTCTCCCTTTTAAAGCCTTTAAGCTCTGCAACAACAACTATTTTGTCCTTTTCCCGAAAAACATCCACCAGCGGCTCGGGCTCCCTCCATTTTTTAGCTTTAAAACTAAAAGTTTTCAAGCTCCCATACTTTTGGGAATGCCGTTTTGAAGCCTTCAAATTTTCAAGCTTGAAAATTTTATCCTCGACTTTGTCACGCCTTTTCACAGCTCTAAACCATTTTGGACGTTTCTCGCTTCTCCGCCATCTCACGCAGTTTTCTCCTCCCCTTAACACAAACGCATTTCCAAACAAGTTATAAAAGGTATCGCCCCACCATAAACGAGCTTTTAAATCATTCTCTCCAAAAGCTCGTTTATTTTTTCGCCACGGTATCCAAGCTCGCCGCCCATGCCGTAGCCCTTCTTTATCTTACCCTTGAAACCCTTCGTTGGCGGGTGCAGCCTAAAATATGGCTGGATTTTCGGGAGCTTCCAATATTCAACCTCACAATTGTACACCGCATCTGCAAGTTCCTCTAAGGATGTATAACCAAGCCTTTTGGCGTAATCATCCGTCAACTTTTTGTTTCCAATAAGTCTGCCCCTATTCTTCAACAGCAGCGTTAAGGTTTCCTTTGAAATTTCGCCCCATGTGACAAAGCTTTGTGCTGTTTTCAACATTCCAATGAAAGAAGGCCTATTGTCAATTAAAACTGCATAGTTGTTTCTTTTTAGGTTTAACATTTTTAGGGTTTCCCTAACCTGTAGTGGCGCACTTATAATTCCGCGAACGCGTACGGCTGCTATGCATTTGCGGCTTTCAGTTTCTTCTGGCAAGCTATCTCACCCAGTCCATCGGCGTTATTAGGCTGTAGGTCTTCTTTAAAGCGTCAAAAACCGCATACGCAAAGGATGGAACAGTTCTTGTTGAGCCGTAGCTCCTTGTCCAACAATCCTTTATTCCAGCAAGCCCAAGAATCACCTTTGCGACTTCACTGGCAACCAAGCCCAAACCTCTCGGCCCGGGAATTATGACGACTCTTACGCCGCCACATTTGCCTTCAACTTGGAATGGAACAGAGTGGGGCTTTCCACATCCGCATTCCCAGCTGCCACAACCCCGCCTAATCGGGACAAGGTTTAGCCTAGCATCAGTAGCCGCCTTCTCTATTGCCGTCCGCACTTGGCTTGCCTTTCCAGCCCCAAGCCCAATGTAGCCCTCCCTATTTCCAACAGCAACTATCGCCTTAAACCTAGACTTCTCACCAGCGTCTGTCTGCTTCTGTACAAGATTTATGTTTATAACCTCTTCCTGAAGGTCTGGAAGCAAAGCGTCAACAATCTGAGGCTCCCGTATGGGCAAGCCTTCCATGAAAACCTCTTCAATAGATGTTATTTTACCCTCCTGAATCAGTTTCCCGAGACGGGTTTTAGGAACCCACTCCTCTAAGCCTTTAGTCCTATCCACCGCCACGGCCTTTACCTCCACTCTTAAAAGCGGCAACTACAGCCTTCTTAACCTCTGCAAAATGTTCAGGAAGACTTTCGGGAGGAACCTTGTTCTTAAGGTATTCTGAAAAAACCGCAGTGTATTTTTCGGTGTTTGTTGAAAGCATTTTTGCATACTGGGCTATGTGCATGCCTTGGATTCTGTTCTCGTCTGGAAGCTTTTCCTCCCCATGCGGAACACTTAAACCGGTATCTAAAACACCTTTAAGGGCTGCAAAAACCCTTGCACCCTTCGTTGGAGAATGTAGCCCAATATCTAGGACGGCCTCTTCTATGCCTTTTACTCTGGCTTTCAACCCACACAAAAGCCCTGTTAAATAGGCTGCTGGAAGATTACCCCTAGGAGCTTTCCAACCATAATTTTTTAGGAGTTCCCTACTATGGGCTGAAACTAAAACTTCATCCCCGTGAGGTTTGGCGGCAACTATTTGGACAATAATGTTTTTAAGTGTGCCACGGATCACAAGCCTAGGCTTCCTTGAGAGGATTAAGGCTTTTCTTTTCCGGTAATCTGTTTTGCCTTCCCTTCTTCTGCGGTACGGCACACTGTAACGGGAGCCCTTCGCCATCAACGTTTCCTCCAAAGGTCGTGAGCCCTTAGAAACCTCTCCATGTCAGCCACGGACGTGAAACGCCCGCTCTTAACCATTGTGT
>JAGTQI010000031.1:0-2290 GCA_018396955.1 Candidatus Bathyarchaeota archaeon
CTTTTGTGGAACTTTACCTTCAATTTTCGATTAGCCTTTGCCGGCAGTTTTGCTACACCAAGCACTTCAAATCTGAACAAGGCGGATTTATACCAGTTAATTCCTGGGTTCTTGCCCACCTTAAAGCCTAAATTGTAGGCGAACTCTTCGTAGTTGGCGGTGTCGTAGTCCATTGGGTAGACGGAAAAGCCTTGAATAACATCTGTGATTACACAGTTCATTTTTGCGAGCAGTTTCTGAACGGCCAACCACTTTTTCAGCGAAGCTTCGTAATGGGTTAAGCCAAAATATCCCACACCGTTTTCTTTTAGGCAAGCTACACCCCTAATTAAGAAAGCCTTTAAGCCAGAAACCGTTTCGAGCGGCTCCGAAGAGAATACGTCGAACCTTTCTCGAAACTCCTTCGGTAAAGGTTCAGCAACATTGTATTCAACAAATTCTATATTAAAGCCATAGTCCTTATTGACCGTTTGCAAGAAATCGCCCAACCGCTTATCAACGTCCAAGACAATTATGCGGTTGGGCAAACCGGTTAGTGCTAAGGCAACACTTAATAAGTCGTCATCACCTATCAAAATAATTTCTTTCCCATCCAAGTCCCCATAATAATGCATCAACGCCGCCCGCGCAACCACGTCTGACTCCAGCATATAACCTTGGAAAAAGTCTAGGGATGGACTCGGCCTTTTTTCAGCAATAATCTTGAACTTTTCGAGAACTTCTTTAAACTTTGCCTCTGGAATTATCCGTTTGCCAAAACATAAAGGACACATTTGCCCCTCAAATTCTAGGCTTTTTAGGTTAATTTTTTCTTTGCCCTTCTCGGTTATATGGAAGCCATCCTCATCAGCGGCAATAAGTCCTTCGCCATTAAGCCTCTTAAGTGCGGCTACAAAGTCCCTTAATGGACTATCAATTTTGTTAAGAAGCTCCCAGAGGGTTCTCCTTGAAACTGCAAGTTCACGCATTATTCTGGCTTCCAACTCTCCCAAGGATATCCCTCCTAATGACGCGTTTTTCAACACTTTTAGGCTGAAATTCCTCCAACAACAATTTAAACGCCCTCAAAGCTGGACCGTCATCCCCACATGTAAAAATGTCCAAAGCTATATACCCGTACTCAGGCCATGTGTGAACACTCAAGTGCGACTCACTTAGGAGATAAATTGCAGAAACCCCATGAGGCTCAAACTGGTGAAAACTTGAAGAGATAACATGCAAACCAGATTTAGCAACTACCCTATCCAAAACCACGCGGAGATCTTCCGCTCTTGAAATCTTCCGGGGATCCACGCCCCGAAATTCGGCGATAATGTGGATGCCCATACTGAACACCCGACATTATCGTCGAATCCCGGAGGAACACTTCACATTTTTTCAGTTGTAGCCAACTATGCATGCTATTTCTATCCTCTAAAATTTTCTCAGAAAAAATTTCTCTTATAAATTTTTTCTGAGAAACTCGGCATAAAAGTTAGGAAGAAACCTTCACTGTGAGGATTTATGTTGCCCTTTCAAATTTGGACATAACCTTCTTAAACTTTTGCAAATCCATTGGAGTGAGAACTTCCCTCTTTAATATTTCACATGGCCATTGTTTACACTTATTACAGTACTTAATTCCCTTTTTGCTGCGCAGATTCTTCTTTTCTCCAACCATTTTTCTTTGGTTTGAAGAAACTTTGAAAAGCCTTTTTCCTTAACCTACTTCACATTACACCAAACGTCTAAAAACCATGCACCGGACTCCAGTGTTTCCGCTTTAAGAAATTAAGAAACTCACGGAAAAGTTTTACAGTTCAAGCACATCTCGAGTTTTTTATGAGCTGCACACTTGAAAATTTTGCAGTATTTTGATATTCTCCGCTTAAGCCCTTGCCGCTTCTGCAACCTCCGCATTCGCCACCAGTAAGCCGGTACACTCGCCGCAATAAAGACGCAAGGAGCAATGAGACCCCAATTCGCTGTTTTTCAAACAGTTAACCAGATATGCTCACCTTAGAATTTTCCAAGCAGTTTGAGCAGTATAGCCTTCGCCGAGTAAAGGCGGTTCTCGCTTTGCTCATAGATAATAGAGTTTGGGCTTTCTATAATATCTGCGCTTATCTCGTAGCCTCTATGGATGGGCATGTCGTGCATTATGTAGGCGTTGCTACCCCGCAGTAGCTCCTTATTTATTTGGTAGGGCATCATCAGTTTGATGCGCTTTTCCTTTTCAGCGGCGAATTTCGGGTCTGTGAAGAATTCCATGTCAACCCACGTGTCGGTGTAATGTGAAGTAGGTTAAGGA
>JAGTQI010000031.1:2317-16094 GCA_018396955.1 Candidatus Bathyarchaeota archaeon
TCGTAAAGCCCAGTTTTCTTAGCCTCCTCTAGAAGCTCATTGTCCCTTGAAGGTTCATTGAAAATCGGTGTCACGGTGGTTATCTTTACTCCAGTTTTAGTGCATCCTTCAATGAGAGAGTTGCATACATTATTATGAACCCCAATATAGACTAGTTTTAAGCCTTTCAGTTTGCCCTTCTTCTCCTTCATAGTCATAAGGTCTGCTATTGCTTGGCTTGGATGATATTTTTCATCGCAACCATTAATTACTGGAACTTGTGAGGCTTTAGCCATTACCTGGAGGTCAGCGTTTCGGAGAAGCCTAGCCATTATACAGTCAACGTTCCGTGATAAATACTGGGTTTCGTCGTATATGTCGGCTATTGTAAAGTTTGTTGTTCTCCAATCAATGTAAAGGGCGTGACCCCCAAGCTGCGTCATAGCCACCTCAAAAGAGACTCTGGTCCGCGTGGAAGTTTTCTGGAATATCATAGCTAAGGATTTACCGTCCAAAGCCCTTTGATATTTCTCCGGATTCTGTTTTATCTCAATAGCTTTATCAACAATTTCTAGAAGTTGCTGCCCAGACAAATTTTTGAAGTTAATTAAGTGCATTTTAACTCTCACCAATTTTGAACCTAAAGCTTCAACAGTTTAAAGCATTATAAGTTTTATGGAAATCTTTATCTCTAAATGGTGCATCTTGCAATTGGATGATAAATGATTCTAATAGCTGCATCCACAAAAGACTTGGCAAGCGTAAACATTGCAAAAAAGATTCTTGACAATTATCCATTCAAGCAAATTAAAGAAACAGTTTACAGCACCGAAGTTTCTGGTCAAAAGGTTGAGCTTGTAATGTTGGATGAGGAACTGGTTTACGCGCAGAATATAATTGCATCATGTTCATCGCTGGATCTGGTTATTTTTATTTCAAGGCATAGTAGTTTAAGCGGAACCCCTACGCTATCGGTGCATACCCCTGGAAACCTTGGAGCTGCGGACCTAGGTGGAATAACGAGAAAGGTATCAATTGCTCCAGCGAACGCAATGAAAGCGGCGCTGAACACAATGGCGCAACTTGTTGAAGAAAAGCATCTAAATTACAAAGTTTCCTACGAGTGCACCCATCACGGCCCATCATTGGATGTACCAGCAATGTTCGCCGAATTAGGAAGCACCTCAAAAGAGTGGAAGGATTTAGAAGCAGCTGAAGTTGTTGCGCATGCCGCAATGAAAGCCGTGGCAGATTTTGATAAGCAAACCAGCAAGGCGGTGCTCGGCATCGGAGGACCCCATTATAACGAGAAATTTACTAGAATGGCTTTAGAGGAGGATATAGCCTTCGGCCACATCGTGCCAAAATATGCCGCCTCCAAAATTGATGAGGCTGTTTTGAGGCATTGCATCGAAAGAACGTTGGAAAAAGTCAAGTTTGCGGTTTTAGACTGGAAGGGGATAAAGGGCGAAGACAAGCCGAACGTCGTTGAACTGCTTAATAAAGTGGGACTGGAATTCCAAAAAGTTTAACAATCTAGCGGTTTACATTGGTGCACGGATAGAAAAGTTAATAGAAACGCTTGTTAATCTGTATCAAAGCACAACTACTGGTTGACAAAATGGGTTTAAGGTCCTTCCTATCCCAATGCATAAGAACACTAAAACTGGCAGTCAAGCCCAGAAGAAGCGAGCTGTGGCTATCAATAAAAATATGCTTTTTAGGCATAGGTGTCATCGGGCTCATAGGATTTATAATAGCTATGCTGACAAGGTTAATACCATTTTAAACTGAAATGGAGGGGAAATATTGGAAAAACTGTCCACAAAAATTTTCGCTGTAAGAACCACAACGGGCCAAGAAAGAAACGTGGCCAAGCTTGTTGCAGCAAGAATAGAAATGAACAAGATACCAGTGAAGGCCATCCTCGTTCCAGACACGCTGCGGGGGTACATTTTCATGGAAGCAGAAGGACCCCATTTTGTTGAGCAGGCTATAGCTGGCATAAAGCATGTTAGGTCGAGGGTCCCAGATTTCGTTAGCTTTTCTGAAATTGAAAAGTATGTTGTGAGAAAGCCCATTATAGAGGAGTTGCATGAAAATGACATAGTTGAGGTTACAGACGGCCCTTTCAAAGGGATGCGCGCCAAAATCACCCGCATTGATAGAACGAAGGAGGAAGTAACGCTGGAGCTTCTTGAAGCTACTTTTACGCTTCCAATAACTGTTCATTCAGATTACGTTAAGCTTGTTGAGAGAGCAAAAACTGAAGGAGGACCATAACATGGGTGAGAAAAAAGTTGTAGAATTGCTTGTAAGCGGAGGGCAAGCAACGGCTGGTCCGCCCTTGGGCCCGGCTCTGGGACCTCTTGGCGTTAACGTTATGGCTGTTGTTAACAAAATTAATGAGCTTACGAAAGATTATGCTGGAATGAAGGTTCCGGTGAAGGTTACTGTTGACCCTGAAACAAAAACCTTTGAGGTCAGTGTTGGAACACCAACGGCTTCAGCTCTAATTGTTAGCGAGCTTAAAATAGAAAAGGGTTCTGGAAATCCAAAAGCGCAGAAGGTTGGAAACTTAACAATGGAGCAGCTCATTCGCATAGCGAAAATAAAGCGTCCAGAACTGCTTTCAAAAACATTGAAGTCTGCGGCTAAGGAAATCCTTGGAACATGCGTAAGCATGGGCGTAACCATTGAGGGGAAAGATCCGAAAGAAGTTATGCGGGAAATCAACGAGGGGAAATATGACAGGATATTCGCTGAAAGCGAAGGGTAAGGGAACATTTTTATAATGGCTTTATAATCCATCAATGGCACGGAGCCAGCAAAATGCCAATAGAACAGAAAACACTGCTTTCAGCCTTGAAAGAGGTAAAAGAGAAAAGCGGTAAAAGAAACTTCACCCAGTCAGTTGAGCTTATCTTAAACTTGCAAGACATTGACATGAAATCTCCAGAGGGGAGACTTCAAGAAAACGTGGAGCTGCCCTATCCGCCAGCGGAGAAGCCGAACAAAATTTGCGTAATTGCCACCGGCGAGCTTGCCCTCAAAGCGAAGAGGGCAAACGCAGACCTTGTGCTGGATAGGACTGAGCTTGAAGGATTAGCTGGAAAGAAAAAGGACTTGCGAAAACTAGCCAACGAATACGACTTCTTTATAGCGGAAGCGCCCTTAATGCCGCTGGTGGGCAGGGTTTTAGGTCCGGTCCTCGGACCTAGGGGGAAAATGCCTGTGCCAGTTCCGCCAACAGCGGACATTGAAAGCTTGCTGAAAAAGTACCACAAAACCGTTGTTGTTAGAATGCGCAACCAGCCCGTAATCCAGTGCCGTATTGGAACGGAAAACATGAAAGAAGAAGAATTAGCTGAAAACATACAGGCAGTCTTCAGGGTTGTTGAGGGGAAACTGAAAAGGGGAATGAAAAACATTAAATCAGTCTGCATAAAAACAACCATGGGCACACCGGTAAAGATTAAGCTATAAAGAGGGGAAACGCCTGCCGTCCCAACAAGTTTTGAAAGAAAAAATCAACGAGGTCGAAGAGATAACAAAAATTCTTAAGCAATATAAAGTAGTGGGCATAGCAAGCCTCCAGAAGGTTAGGGCATCCCAGCTTCAAGAGTTTAAGAAAAAGCTGGCGGCAGACGTTTATATACGTGTCGTAAAGAACACGCTGATGAAAAGAGCTCTTGAAAACTGCAAAGAAAAACAAGGTCTAGAAAAGCTGGAGAAATATTTAACAGGACCAAACGTCTTCCTCTTCAAGAATCTTAACCCCTTCAAATTGGCACTACTTCTTGAAAAGGGGAAAGTTCGCCTAACAGCAAAGGCTGGCGACATAGCATCCTTCGACGTTATAGTGCCAGCTGGAAACACTGGACAATCTCCAGGACCAATAATAAGCCAGTTGAACGCTGTGGGTTTGCCGACAAGAATTGAGGCTGGAAGCGTCTGGATAACAAAGGACACTTTGGTGGCACGTAAAGGTGAGGTAATATCTGACAGACTTGCCAGTGTCTTGTCAAAACTTGGGATAAAACCCGTTGAAGCAGGACTTATAATGAAGGTTGCATACGATGAAGGCTTGATCATAGAAGGAGAGCAGCTCAAAATTGATCTTGAGGAAACCAAGAAACAGTTTGAGGCTGCCCATACTGAAGCTTTCAAGCTATCGATAGGCGTAGCTTACCCAACAAAAGAAAACATACAAGCCTTAATCCAAATCTCCCATAAAGAGGCGTATGCCTTATCATTGGGTGCAGCCATACCAACTAAGGAAACAATAAAAGATATTATTAGAAAGGCTCACGCTGAAATGTTAAGCTTAAGTATGAGAATTCCCAATTTGGAAGGGGAAGTCAGGCAAAGTTAAAACGTGTTTAAGTAGAGGTGAAAAATGTATGGAATACATTTACGCTGCAATGCTCCTCCACAAAGCTGGAAAACAAATAAACGAAGAAAACTTAACGCAAGTTTTAACAGCCGCCGGAATAAACGTGGATGCTGTCAGAGTTAAAGCTCTAGTTGCTTCACTGGCGGAAGTCAACATAGACGAGGTTATAAAGTCAGCTCCAGCACTAATGGTTGCGCCAGCCGCCGCGCCAGCGGCAGCACCAGCAGCAGAAGCTAAACCCAAAGAGGAAGAGAAGAAAAAGAAGGAAGAAGAGGAGAAAGCCAGAGAAGAAGCAGCGCTCGAGGGGCTTGGAGCACTCTTCGGCTAAAATAGCCTCTTATTTTATAGACCGCACAGAAACATGTGTTTAAAAGCTAGCAATGAATATAAATAAATTTTAAATTATCCTAATTATCATGAAGCTCTGCAGCGCTTGCTTGTTAGGAATAAAATGTAGATATGATGGAGTAGACGCCCTTAACGAAAAGGTCCTTATGCTGCTGAAAGTTGAAACTCTTATCCCAGTGTGTCCGGAACAGCTAGGTGGCTTGTCAACACCAAGGGAGCCAGCAGAAATCAGAGATGGAAGGGTAATCACAAGTTCTGGAAAGGACATAACAGAGAACTTTAAGCGTGGAGCTGAAGAGGTTTTGAAGATTGCAAAATTGTTCGGTATAAAGGAAGCTGTGCTAAAGCAGGGAAGCCCCTCATGTGGATGCGGGCGCATCTATGATGGCACATTTTCTGGCAAGTTTATAAAAGGCGATGGAATCACAGCAGCCCTACTCAAAAAGCATGGAATCAAAGTGATAACTGAAGAAGATCTATAGGTTTTGATTTACACTAAATATTTTTGGTGTTTTTAAGGCTTTTAGTAGCAGCAAAGGCAGCCACCCACAAATAATCATCAGGGTTCCGGGAAAAGCCCTTAAGTTGAAGGTTAATATTAACGCCTCAAAAATGAAGAAGGATGCTGCTATAGCTGCTGCTGATAGAACCGCAAGCTGTCGCCCGTGCTTCTTGTAGGTTTGTACCGCTATGAGACCAGCGAAGAAGAAGTCGCCTAAGCCAAGTGAGATGTAGAGTGTGCCCCAACGAGTAGTTATTTCTGGAATTGTTGGCAAAGTGACAAGCACTGGAAGCCTCAGAGCGGTGACGTGCGTTGCCGCTGAAACCATTGTGCCCGTTACAAGGACAAGTACAATATCTGCAACTGTCAGAAGCCCTGCGAAAATTAGTGTTGTTTTCCACGTGAAAAGTGCTCCTAAATAGAGAATTACTAAAATGGCAAAAATTATCCCATACATATTAAGAAGATATGGAAACCATATTGAACTTTTGTTGTAAAAAACGTAGAGGATTATAAATAGAGCGGATGGTAAGATGGCCAAATACCAACGCCGCCCACCCCTTGTCTCAATCTCCTCATAGGTTATGGCTATAAAAGAAAAGCCGAATAGACTGAAGAATGCTGCAGCCCCATAAGCGGATAATCCCTCTAATACATCCAAGCTGAAGAGGCTGATGGTTGCCGCTATAAAGCTAACCGTCAGAAAGGCTGCACAGAAAAGTTGGGCTTTAATTTTTTTAAAATCTGAAAAAATATAAGTGAACAAAAAGAGGAGCGCCGCATAAGCGAACAAGAATATTACCATAACAGCCATTTGTGGGATGAAAACCATGAGCGAAATAGCTAGGCTTATTGCGGCTACAAGCATAACAGCATCTTTAGCGCCAAATTCCTTTTCCTCAAAAGTCATCCTCAGTTTTCTCTCAACCTTATCATTAAGAAACGTTGCTACCAATGTGACAGCGAAAAGCGTTAGTGGCATGGCAACGTCAAAGTACATGAGCGCAATTAGGCTAAACAGACATTTAAACCTTAAACCCAAAAGCGCAGTTAAAAACCGCCAAAGTAGCAATAAGCGCCTCTTCAGTTCGCACCGTTTCCGTCAACTGACCCGGAATGGTATTAACGACAAAATCAACGATTTGATCAAGGTTTAACCCTTCCAGCTTAACTATTTCATACAATCCCTTTGTCGGTGCTCCGAAAGCGATTAGTATTTTTTCAGATTTTCTCCATCTTTCAGCAATTTTTCCCACGACATCTGGGAAAAAGACGCCATACTTTGATGTGGCTATTTTTAAATCAAACAGCCTCTTCGCCACTAATCTTCCAAAGGAGTCATCCCATAAAGTTACATTGTATCCCCAGTAGTGGGGGACCTCGCCGCGATTAGCAAGGCTTGCCGTAACATACCTGTTTACTCCAGTTATTTTCACGGTCACTCGCTTCTTAAGGGGCAAACGCACATTGGGAATTAGAGCAAGTTTATCCACTCCTATATCCACAAACATATTTTTTCCAGATTTTGCCACCGTAACACCTTCCCTGTATTCGCCTTCTTTTAGTTCTTTTGCTTTTTTGCCCAAGGGATGATGCGGTGTTCTTAAAGGCGGGAGAGTGCCAGCGTAACGCAATTCAGGTTTCAACTTGAAAAGTTTCTTCCGCAAATACTGTGGAGTTTCCATGTAGTTTAGCAGCGTGGCGATTAAATCCATCTCCGCCCTCTGGCCTAGCTTTAATTCGTCCTTGTAAATAATTATCTCTCCAACACCAAAAATTGCAGCTGCCCTCCCAATTAAGCCTATTTTTGAGGTTTTTTCTCGGAGGTGCGGAATATCTGAAACAACAGAAGCAGGGATTGCTATTGCAATACTTTTTCTTTGCAATATCTTTACACCATTTCGTGTTAATACAAGTCGTTGCTTAAAAGCTAAAAGCAAACACTACCTACTGCATATCGATGCAAGATGCCAAAAAAGTCAATTCTGGACGACTTAAACTTTATAAAAAGGATAGATAAAAGTGGCATGCTCTCCTTTTGCGTTGATGCCGCAAAACATTATGAAAGCGCTGTTAATATAGCTGAAAAAGTTGTGGTTGGTTATCCAAAACTCAAATCGATAATTGTGGCTGGCATGGGCGGCTCAGCAATAGGTGGAGAACTTCTAAAGGACTGGGCAAACGACGCACTGACAGTTCCGGTGGAAGTTTGCAGAGAATATACGCTGCCAGCCTACGTCGACAAAAACACATTAGTGTTTGCTATCAGCTACTCTGGAGAAACCGAAGAAACCCTAAGCGCTTTTCTTGACGCAGTAAAACGAGATTGCATGATAATCTGCATAGGCTCCGGAGGCACTCTCCTAAAATTTGCAGAAAAACTGAAAATCCCAAGCGTTCACGTTCCAGAAGGAATCCCGCCGAGAGCAGCCCTTCCATATCTTTTCATTCCGACACTGATAATCCTGCAAAAACTTGGCTTGGTTGCAAAAGTTAAAGGCGAAATCTCTGAGGCTGTCACCGTGTTGAGGCAGGTTTGTAGCGAAAATGCGCCGGAAAAACCTATGAAAGAAAATAGTTCCAAAAAAATTGCCACTGGCATTTTGGGAACGGTCCCGATTGTTTATGGCTTTGGATTTTATCGTTCTGTGGCACAACGCTTTAAACAACAATTCAACGAGAACAGTAAGATTCCATCAAAATGGGAGATTTTCCCTGAGCTAAACCACAACGAGGTTGTCGGCTGGGAAAAAGCCGAGAAACTAACGAACCATTTCTCAGCGGTTATCATAAGGGACAAGAGCGAACCAGAGCCCATAAAATGCAGAATAGAGGCAACTAAGGAACTGTTAAGCGGCAAGGTGAGGGGAATTTACGAAGTCTGGAGCAGGGGTGAGGGGAGATTAGCTAAAATGTTGTCTGCGACTATTATTGGAGACTTTGCGAGCATTTACCTTGCGGTTCTACGGGGCGTGGACCCAACACCAGTAAAGACCATCTCTATGTTAAAGGATAAAGTCTCTAAAACAAGACTGAAAAATAAAATAGTCAGAGAACTGCAGGTCTTGGTTGAGAAAAGAAGTTAGTCTTAAAGTCTTTGGGCAATAAACTCTTCAAACATTTTCTCGGCAATCTCTAAAGAAAGCAATTGCGGTGGGTGTTTGAAGGCATACGCGCATATAGGAAGAATAGCCCCTTCTAATTTTCTGTTTAAGGCAATTTTAACAGCTCTTATAACGTCCAATAACACTGAACCCGCATTTGGCGCGTCTATAGTTGAAAGGCGCATGTCTATCTGCATTGGTGTCCCACAGAAGTATAACCCCTTAATCCAGAAGTAGCTGTCACGCCTGTTCTGCAAGAAGTCAACATAGTCGGTTGAGCCAGCAACCACTTCAGCTTTATATGGTAGCGCCGCCTTGACAGTTTCAGTTTTAACAATCCTTTTTAGTTCGCGTGTTCTGTCCAGCGTGTCCAGAGATTCTGTTCCCCCTCCAACGTCAAGTTGGTAGGTCTCAGTTATGCGAACGCCATGCCTCGAAAGAAGTCGAAGAAGCGTCTTGTGCAGTGTCGTGGCGCCTATCTGGTCGATGAGGTCATCGCCGACTAAGGGCAATCCGGCTTCTTCGAAACGTCTCGCCCAAGCTGAATCGCTGGCTATGAAGGCTGGTGTTGCATTTATAAAGGCGCATCCAGCCTCCAAGGATTGGCTGGCATACCATTCAGAAGCCTTCACGGCGCCGCTTGGGAGGAGATTAAGCACAATTTCCGCCCCACTTTCTTTTAACACGTCAATAACGCTAGCTTCTTTTGAATCGCTTACTTGGATAACTTCTTTTGTATATTTGCCTATGCCGTCTAAAACTGGTCCTTTCTGGACAATTACGCCTAACAGTGGCACATCCACAACTCTTGGGGCGTTGTTGGGTGATGCGAATATAGCCTCTGAAAGGTCTCGCCCAACTTTTCGGCTATCAATGTCAAAAGCCGCGACTATTTGAATATCTTTTGGGTGGAAGCCTCCCAAGAAAAGGTTGCGTAAACCCACACATTCATCATCCCTATTGAAGTTCTTGTAATAGTGCAAGCCTTGCACAAGGGCGGATGCACAATTTCCAACGCCGACAACGGCTACTTTTATTTTTGGCAACCCTAAACTCACCATTTTGTTCCTTCATATCACATACGGATTTATAAAGCTCTATGCCAATCCATTAGCAGTTAAGCGTGATTAAAATGAAGACTTGGCTGGATGTTTCAGTTTTGCGCTGTCCAAACTGCGGCCGCCACTACGTTGAAGCATCATGGTATGTTGTGGAAATGGAGGCAGATATTGAATGCGGAGAGTGTGGAAAAGAATTCAACAGCAAGAAGAATGCGCTAGACAGAGTCCTCCTAGGATTCGAGATAAATGAAGGTGGAAAACTCCAAAAAGTAGAAGTTGCCAAGCACCTAAAAATAGAGAGAACGAAAATAGTATAAACCACTGTTTGGGAAGCCTTAAAGATTTCGAAGCTTCAACATAAAAGTGGTTGAGAACTTGGAGAGACAAGCGCCAGACAAATTCACAGTAATCAATGAGTTAGCCCGCCGTAGAGGTTTCTTTTGGCAATCCTACGAAATATACGGGGGCGTAGGTGGCTTTGTAACCTATGGCTTTTTAGGCGCAAAATTAAAACAAAACATTGAAAACAAGCTTAGGGAAATCTTCGTCAAAAAGCTTGGAATAATGGAGATAGAAGCACCCATCATTGCACCAGGCAAAGTTTTTGAGGCTTCAGGCCACGTTGACCACTTTAAAGAACCTATGGTTGAGTGCCTAAATTGCAAAAGGAGGTTCCGAGCAGACCACCTACTTGAAGAAACAGCGAAGCTAAGCGCCTCAGACGTCGAAAAACTAAACTTAGAAGAACTAAAAGAAGCCATCAAGGAGCATAATGTGCGCTGCCCCGAATGTGGTGGCACTTTTGGCGAACCAAAACATTTCCTAACAATGTTTAAAACAACCATAGGCCCCTACTCTGAGGCTGTTGGTTACGGTCGCCCAGAGGCTGCTCAAGGTATTTTCGTAGAGTTTAGACGCTTATATGAAATGGCACGGGAAAAGCTGCCCTTTGGTGTAATGCAGATGGGCCACGCATTGCGGAATGAGATTTCGCCAAGGCAGGGTTTGATAAGGCTTAGGGAATTCACCATCGTGGATATAGAATTCTTCTTTGACCCTGAAGACCCTAACTGTTATCTGTTGGAAGATGTGGGAGACGAGACTTTGAGGCTTGTTTTAGCTGAAAGCAAGCTTCGTGGCTCTGAAGAAATAGTGGAAATCACGGTTAAAGAGGCGCTTGAGAAAGGCTATATTAAGGTTGCTTGGCAGGCAGCTTTCATGGCGTTAGCCAAAAGACTGCTTATGGAGTTGGGCGTTCCAGCTGAAAATCAAAGGTTTATTGAGAAACTCCCATGGGAGCGAGCGCACTATTCCCTCCAAAGCTTCGACCAGGAAGTTTACGTTGACCGTTGGGGTTGGATTGAAGTTTCTGGACACGCCTACAGAACAGATTACGATTTAAAACAGCACATGCAGTTCAGCGGAGTAGACATAAGGGTATTCAAAGAATATGAGAAGCCAATAGTAAAAGAGAAAAAGGTTATTAAGCCTTTAATGGCGAAGCTTGGACCAGCCTTTAAACAAGAAACACAAAAAATTGCTGAAATGCTTTCTGAAGTCGATCCTGAAGAGGTTGAAGCCTTGTTTAAGGCGAAGGGCTATTTCATGCTTGGAAAGCATAAAATTTCGCCCGAACACGTGGAAATCACAACGTGTAAGATGGAAGAGAGAGGCAGACGCTTTATACCACATGTTGTGGAGCCCAGTTTTGGTTCGGATAGGCTTGTTTATGTAACTCTTGAGTATGCATACCGCGTGAAAGAAGGTAGGGTGGTGCTAAGTTTTCCGCGGGACATCGCTCCAATACAAGTTGGAGTTTATCCACTCGTAAGCAAGGATGGCTTGCCAGAAAAGGCGCTGCAAGTTTATAAAATGCTAATTGACGAGGGCTTTACAGCAGAATACGATGAGGCAGGCTCCATTGGAAGGCGCTACGCCAGAGCGGATGAGGTGGGCATTCCGCTGGGAGTAACAATCGACTACGACACTTTAAAAGATGACACCGTCACAATCCGAGACCGCGACACCTGGAAACAAGTTAGAAACAGCATAAATGTTTTGCCAGAACTTTTGCATAAATATTTCCGCAAAAAAGTCGAGTTTAAAGATTTAGGCACACTTGTTAAGGAATAGTTTCGTTACCTTTTTTAATACTTTACAATATTTATTGTTAGAAAATCTTAACACGATTTTGCGGCGGGAAGATAACTTGGTGCTTCCAGCAGAAACAGAGGAACGTGTTAAACGTAGAGCCCTAAGCGTGTGCCAAGAACACCTAAGGAAAGTGCTTGACTTGACGCGAAAGGTTCCCCAGATGATTGAATGCTTCATTAAAAATGACAAAGCGAGGGCAAAGCAAATTTATAACGAAATCAGAATGGGTGAAGAGGATGTTGACAATGCTAGGCGCCTAGTTTCCCGCGAGCTGGCAGAGATAGGCGCCATCCTTTTAAGCCGCGAAGACTTCTTAAGATTCACAAATTTGGCTGGGGAAATTGCCGACTTCTCCGAAGGAATAGCCTTCCGCATCCTTGAAATAATGGAGCACAACTGGGATGTACCAACAGGAATAAAAAAGGACCTTTTAAAGCTTTCAGAAGCCTCGCTGGAAACAGTCCTAAAACTGAGGGAGACCATGATGGTTTTAGCTTATGGTTCTGAGAAAGCCATGGAAAAAGCCAGCGAGGTTGAATCAGCGGAACGCGTTGTCGATGAGCTTTACCGGACCCTTGAAATAAAACTTCTAAACAGCAAGCTAGAAATCCCAGCGCTCATACTTTTGAGGGACATCCTACAACTTTTGGAGGATTCCGCTGACAAAGCTGAGGACGCCGCGGACGCCGCAAGGGTCTTATCCTTCATAATGTAAATGCAAACAAAGGGTATACAGTGCGAAGAAAAATACCGGTAGAATTTATCGAAAACTTTCTGGTAGTCTGGAATCCAAGCGATGGCTCTGAACTTTACAAGATGGGCTTTTATGGTAAGCCGCTTGGAATACCGAAGCCGAAAATTCCAGAGTTTAACGTTCCATTAATTTTGGATCTGATGGAGGGTTTATACCTCGCCGAAAAGGGAATAATCGCCGTCTACGAGGGCGCAGAAAAAAACCGTGTAAGCGTTAAAAAGTTGCGCCAGAAAGCCCGAACACTGTATGAGGAGTTTGACGAGAAATATGCCGTTTACCGTGACTTGCGGGAAAACGGGATGGTTGTTACGCCGGGGATAAAGTTTGGATGCGACTTTGCAGTTTACAAGTATGGACCCGGGCTGGAACATGCGCCCTACATGGTTTCGGTTAAGAAGGCTTCATCTGAATTAACAGCCACAGAAATAGTGAAAGCTGGAAGATTGGCGACAACAGTGCGGAAAAGATTCATAATTGCAGTGTCAGACATGGAAAAAAGGAAAATAAGGTACCTAATATTTAAATGGTTCAAAGCATAGCTGCGTCTTTCCAGCGCTTTTCAAAATTATTTGGAGAAGCTCTTCTTCTAAGGTTAATCCCAACCTCGGATTCTCAACTATTCTTCCCAGCTCCGCGCCTTCTTTGTTAAAAATTAGGATTAAGGGGATTTTGTCCACATTGAATGTTTCAACCTCTGGTGGTGATGGCGGAATGCTCCATTTTCTCTGGGGATTTAGCGGATCCTTCTTTAGCCCTCCGAAAATTCTTACTTCCAGTCCGGTGACTTCCGATACCAATGCCAGAACAGGGATATTGGCGGCGCAATCCTTGCACCATTCAGCGGAAAAAGCAACCACAACAACATTATTTACAAGCTTCTTTAATTTGTTAACAGCCTCCAAGTTCAGCTTGTACCCTTTCTTTCGCTCAAAAAACTTTCCGCTGAAGGGTTCACCGATACTTGCCATGTACTTGTTAACGGGTACGGTTTTATTTCTGATTTCTTCCAAGTTTATTTTCATTTGTTAACCCGGCATTATAGTCTGGTTAACAAATTCGCCTCTAACATATTGGTGGGGATAAATTTTTGTCGCCTTTAGAAGGCAGCCCTCCGCTATTGTAACGTCGTCCGCTATTACTGATATTTCGCTTATTTTTGTCTGTTTTCTCGCGCTAGAGTGTATTGTCACATGCCTCCCTATTATGCTGTCTTTTATTTCGGCCTTCGCCCCTATTATGACTCTATCCAATATAGCAGAGTTTTCTATGGTCACACCGTCCTCTATCTTTGTATAGTTGTCGATGCACGAGTTTGTGATGCGCACTCTATCGCCTATCTCGCAGTGCCTGCCAATCAAAACTGAGCCTTCAACCTCTATTTTTCCACTTTTAATCTTCCTTATGATTCCCTTCCTACGATTTATGGATTCTGGACTTTCGCCTTGAACCCAAACTCTTGTTTTTTCGTCTATCCTTCCG
>JAGTQI010000030.1 GCA_018396955.1 Candidatus Bathyarchaeota archaeon
CATTCAAATATTCGCCGCTAACCTTCTCAGCAGCCTCAAAATGCGCATTATTATAGTTCCTTGTCGGCATACAGTGTAGGGCATTATGCACCAGAACATTCTCGGGCGTGCCTAAAGTTCGGTACTTCTTCGTCGCCGGTCCCTTCATCCTTTCATGGAACTCCTTAACAAACTCTAGAAACTCGTCTGGCTTTGCCACTGTTACGTCGTGGGTTCCCCGAACAGCAATTGCTTTCAAATTCTTTGAACCCATTACGGCGCCCATGCCGCACCTTCCAGCAGCCCTGGTCTTCTCGTTAATTATGCAGGCTATTCGTACAAGCTTCTCCCCGGCCGGTCCAATGGCGGCCACTCGGATGTAATAGTCGCCCAGCTCCTCCTTAATCATGTCCTCAGTTTCAGCAGGCGACTTCCCCCACAAGTGGGAGGCATCTAAAATCTGGACGGAATCATCATCAATCCAGACGTAAACGGGTTTTTCAGCCTTTCCATGGAAGATCACCGCGTCATATCCAGCCCTCTTCAACTCAGCGCCAAAGTATCCGTGGGACTTTGATTCCGCTATACCAAAGCTTTGGGGAGATTTTGAAACAAAAGCGTGTCCATTTCCGCCGGTGGGCCAAACAGTTCCTGCTGTTGGACCTACCGTTAAAATTAGGGGGTTTTCAGGGCTAAAGGGGTCAACTCCAGCTTTAGTGTAATCAAGCCAAAGCCGCATTCCAAGGCCTATTCCACCAATGTATTTTTTGGCATACTCCTCGTTTAACGGCTCCGTGTGCGATTTTCCAGTCGCCAAGTCCACGTGGAGTATTCTTCCAGCATAGCCAAACAATCTAATTCTCCTCCATTTCTTTGTTACTTTCCTAATGAGAGTTAAATAACTTTACGCAATTGATATATTAAGGTATCTATCAACTCTTAAATTCCAAAACGTTAAACAACCATGGTTATGCGCCAAACTTAAGTTAAAACATCCGCTCGCTATTGATTTTGGAAAACGCTTGGCGGAAAAAGAAGAGCTGATCTATAAGGGCGAACACCAACCTTTTTGTGGATAACATGGAAATAGAAGTGAGGTTTGCAGATTTAAAAGCTAAGCACCAAAGGTTCTTGTAGGTGGAGGCGAAGACCCTTTAGCCTAAAAGCGGAAACAAAAAATCCTAGCCGAAGTAAAGGCCAAAGGCAACCAAAGTCTCGGACCGCTGGAGATGCTAAAATGGAAGAAAAGGGAAACTTTACAAAGTTTCTTTTAGAATTTCTAGGATGTCTCTGACGGCTATTTTGTCCTCAACTTCCAAAACCTTCACAGCGTCTTCGAGGGTTGTTACACAGAAGGGGCAAGTCACAGCTATAACTTCCACACCAAGCTCTAAAGCCTCTTTTAAACGGTCTACACACGGCCTCTTCTCAGGCTCCGCTTCCTCCGTCCAAACCCTGCCGGCTCCACCGCCACAGCAGAAGCTGGCCTCCCTTGTACGCTTCATTTCGATTAGCTCAAGTCCTTTTATCGACCTGAGAATCCGCCTAGGCTCTTCATAGATTTGGTTCCGCTTACCCAAGAAGCATGGGTCGTGGTAGGCAACCCGCCTATTATATGTTTTTGTTGGTTTAAGCCTTCCATTTTCCACGGCTTCTGCCAAAAACTGTGTGTAGTGCTGGACGTTTAAAGCCAAATCTTTGTAAGGTTTGTCATTTTTAAATGTGTTGTAGCAGTGGGGTGAAAGCGTCACAATACGGTTTGCATTAAACTTCTGGAACATCACCACGTTATGTTCTGCAAGCATTTCAAATAACCCCTTCTCGCCCATACGTAATATGTGGTCTCCACAGCACCACTCCTCCTCGCCTAAAGTTGCGTAGTCAACGCCGAGCTTGTCAAACAGCGTAACCATCGTTCTGGCTATTTCCCTGTTCCTGACATCATAGGCGGTTGAACAACAAACAAAAAAGAGAACGTCAGCCTTCGAAACGCTTGGATAAGTTTTAACGTTTAAGCCTTCAGCCCAAGCCATCCGCTTGCTTTGATGGGTTCCCATAGGATTATGGTATTTCATAACGCTTTCCAGCACATCCTTTACAGTTCTTGGGATGGCTCCCATCTCTACCAGTAGGCCGCGGTCTTCAACAACAGAGTTTGCACAATTAACAAGCTTTGGACAGAAAAGCGTGCAAGAATTACATGAAGTGCAAAGCCAAACGTTGTCACTCATAGGTTTAAGCCTCTCATCCAACCCCTCATCCCTCGAATCGGCAATAAACCTATAATTGGCTGTTAAAGCCGAGGGTCCGAGAAACCTTTCATCTATGGCGGCTGGACAAGCGGAATAGCAAATCGAACATTTAGTACACAATGTCAAATCCCAATACTTTTTAAGGTCTTCAGGCGACTGCACAAACTCTTCCTCTTTTTTGAGTGCCTCCAACGGTTTGATGAGCACTGTTTTAATTTTTCTGAAGTTTTGGAAGAAGGGCTGTATGTCAACCACCAGATCCTTTACAACTGGAAGATTTGATAAAGGTTCAATGGTTACTATGTCAGCATTGAGGTCCAAAACCTGCGTATAACAAGCCAGCATGGGCTTGCCATTAATGTTCACAGCGCAGCTTCCGCAAATCCCCATTCTGCACGAGTGCCTAAAAGTAAGCGTCTCATCCAAATTCTCCTTAATATAATTGAGCACGTCTAAGATGGTTGTTCCACGGCGGATGGGCACCTTAAATGTAGACACATAACTCCTTTTCGTGTCTGGGTCATATCTGCGAATTCTAAATTCAACAACCTTCACAACTTCACTATTCATGTGCAAGCCCTCCTAATACTTTCTGATGGTTGGCTGCCACTTCGTAATGGTAACTGGAACATACTCAAGCCTCGGCCCATCAACAGTATAATACGCCAATGTATGGACAAGCCACCTCTCATCGTCGCGGTTTGGATAGTCAAGCCTTGAATGGGCACCCCGCGACTCAGTCCTAGCAAGCGCACTTATAATTGTAACTTCAGCCAGGTCCAGCATGAAGTCAAGCTGGAGGGCAGCCGTGAAACCAGTATTGAAGGTTTTGCCCCTATCCTCAACCTTTATGTTTTTGAAGCGCTCCTTAAGCGTTCTAACCTCTTTTAAGGCGCTTTTCAGCTCTTCACCTGTTCTGAAGATCCAAACCTTTGTGTTCATAAGCCTCCTCATCTCATCCCTAAGCTGGGGAACCCTCTCGCCGCCTTCGCTGCCGAGGATTCCGTCAAAAACCCGCTTCTCTTCGGCTAGAGCCTTCTCCTCGGGAAATTCATGGAAACCTGCGGACATGGCGTATTTTGCCGCTTCCTCTCCGGCAACAGCCCCAAAAACTAGGCACTCAGCCGTTGAGTTTGTTCCAAGCCTGTTCGCGCCGTGAAGGCTTAGACATGAGCATTCGCCGGCGGCGTACAAGCCTCTGATGGGCGTTTCAGTTCTTATGTTGGCTTTAATTCCGCCCATGGAATAGTGGGCTGCTGGGCGAATTGGTATGGGCTCTTTGACCGGGTCAACTCCGCCGAGTTTTATGGCGACGTCTCTTATGAGCGGTAGCCTCTCGTTAATCTTCTCCTCGCCCAAATGCCTAAGGTCTAAAGCGATGTAAGGGCCATAAGGACCCATGAAGGCTCTTCCTTCGAGGATTTCAGTTTGTTCAGCCCTTGAAACCACGTCGCGGGGAGCCAACTCCATCTTTTCTGGGGCGTAGCGCTTCATAAAACGCTCCCCAAGGGCATTATACAGATAGCCACCCTCGCCCCGTGCGCCCTCCGTGATTAGTACGCCCGACGGCACTAAGCCTGTTGGGTGGAACTGGACAAACTCCATGTCTTCGAGGGGTGCTCCGACACGATAAGCCATAGCCATGCCATCACCGGTTGTTGTATGGGAGAAGGTTGTAAACTCGTATATGCGTTCGTGTCCACCAGTGGCCATCACAACAGCCTTAGCCTTAAAAGTGTGCATCTCACCCGTTTTCAACTCTATAGCTGTTAGGCCCACTACAATGTTATTTTCAACTATAAGCGATGTGGCAAACCATTCGTCATAAAACTTCACATTGGAATAGGTTGTAGCTTTCCCATAAAGCGTGTGCATCTCATGAAAACCAGTCATGTCAGCCGCAAAACAAGCCCTTGGGTAGGTGTGTCCGCCGAAGGGACGTTGATCTATCTTTCCGTCTGGTGTGCGGCTCCATGGGCAACCCCAATGCTCCATCAAAATAATCTCTCTGGGGGCTTGTCTAACAAAGAACTCCACAACATCTTGGTCTGCCAAGTAGTCGGCGCCCTTGACAGTGTCAAAGGCATGTAAGTCAAAGGAATCCTTTTCTCGCATGACGGCGGCTGTTCCGCCCTGCGCACAAACAGAATGCGACCTTAAAGGATGAAGCTTCGAAATTACCGCTATGTCCAATTTGCTGCTGAGCTCCGCGGCTGCAACGGCGGCCCTTAATCCAGCTAAGCCCGCGCCAACAATAACTATGTCATGGGCGTGCTTCTCCATTATTATACCCGCCAATTTTGAAGGAATACCTAATTTCACCTTCTAACCTTTATGTTTTTCCAACAAAACCTCAATGTTTAACTTATTTTAAGGCGAAGCCAATAATTGTATAAAGCCACACTGTAATTAGTAAAGGGCGAGAAATGTTCAGCAAGGTTCTGGTCGCCAATAGGGGAGAAATCGCTTTAAGGGTTATTAGGGCATGCCGGGAACTCGGCGTCAAAACAGTCGCCGTCTATTCAGAGGCGGACGCGGATTCACTTCATGTTCAGTATGCTGATGAATGCTATTTTATAGGCGCTGCTGAGCCTAGCCAAAGCTACCTAAACATAGAAAAAATAATTGAAACGGCCAAAAAATCCGGCTGTGAAGCCATCCACCCTGGGTATGGCTTTTTATCGCAAATTCCAGCCTTCGCAGAGGCATGTGCAGAAAACGGCTTGGAATTTATAGGGCCTCCAGCCGAAGTTTTAAAAAAGATGGGGAATAAGGTTGAGGCTCGAAGGGCTGCGGCGGAAGCCGGAGTACCGGTCATCCCCGGAAGCTTAAAACCTGCCAAAGGCCCAGAAGAGGCTCTGCAAATAGCCCAAGAGGTTGGCTTTCCAGTTCTAATTAAGGCTGTTTTTGGGGGCGGTGGAAAGGGCATGCGCCTCGTCAAAAACGAGGATGAGATGCGCCATGTTTTGGAAACCGCCGCCCTTGAGGCGGAGTCCTCCTTTGGAAGCCGCGAGATCTACGTTGAAAAGTTTCTTCCAAGGGCTAGGCACATAGAATTTCAGATAATTGCTGACAAGAGGGGAAGAGTTATCCATCTAGGCGAGAGGGAATGCTCCATTCAGAGGCGCTATCAAAAGCTCATTGAGGAGACGCCTTCGCCCTTCATGAAGGCGGAACTGCGGAAAAAGATGGGCGCATCTGCCATAAAAATCGCGAAAGCCATAAACTATGTTAATGCTGGAACTGTCGAGTTCCTTGTCGACCAGCATGGCAACTATTACTTTTTGGAGATGAACACTAGGCTTCAAGTGGAACACTTGATAACTGAAATGGTGACGGGCATAGACATAGTCAAAGAGCAGATAAAAATCGCCGCTGGCGAAAAACTCGCATATAGACAGAGAGATGTGAAAATCCGCGGGCACGCCATTAACTGCCGAATAAACGCTGAAGATCCCTACGAAAACTTTGCGCCATCGCCGGGAACGGTCACAAATTTGCGGTTGCCCGGCGGTCCAGGGGTCAGAGTTGACACACACCTTTACGCCGGCTATACAGTGTCAGTTTTCTACGACCCGTTGATTGCAAAAATTGCTGTTTGGGGTCTAAACCGTCTAGAAGCCATAAGGAGAATGCGTAACGCCCTAGACGAATTTGTAGTAGAGGGAGTTAAAACCACAATCCCGTTTCACAAGCGGATAATGGAGGATGAAGACTTCTTAAGGGGCGAGATCCACATAAACTTCGTCGACGAAAGAATGGAGAAGCTTCTTCCAGAAAAGGCCTTAACAGAGGAGGAGGTGGCAGCACTTATCGCCGTGTTAGCTAACCAAACAGCTGAAGCCAAAGTTAAGGCATTAATCCCTAGACGTGAACAAAGGGGCCTTTCTCTCTGGAAGATTGCCGGCAGAGGTAGGGGGCTGAGGCGAACCCTTTGAAAGTCTACGAAGTTTTAGTTGACAAGAAGGCGCACAACGTTAAGATTTTGAAGAAAGAAAATAACTCTTTCCTAGTTGACGTTGATGGAAAAACTGTTGAGGTTAAATTTGCCAACTCCGGCGGAAAATTCTTGTTGGAGGTAAACAACGAGAAATTTTCGGCAGAGTTTATGAGGCTTCCTGGAAATGTTATGCAGGTTAGGGTTGGCGGGAAAGCCTTTGAAGTTCAATATCCCCCACCAACTTTTAAACCGGAAACACTGAAAATTGAGTTGCCTCCAACTTTTTCTAAAAAGCCCACTGTCAGCCTTGCAGTTGGGAAGGATGCCGTTTTAGCCCCTATAGCTGGAAGGATTGTGGCGTTGAAGGTTAGCGTTGGACAGAAAGTTTCTAGGGGAGAGTGTATATGCATTTTAGAAGCTATGAAGATGGCTAACGAGGTTGCAGCGCCAAAAGACGGTATTGTCAAGGAAATCCTAGTTTCCCAGGGAGCTGTTGTGAATAAAGGGGATATTTTGGCAGTTATCACTTAGAAACTTTTTTATAATTAAGGAAGATTGCATTTAAACCTCAAACGAGAAGAGGATGGAATGTTAAATGTTTGTTGGTATGGACCATGTTGGTGTGGCGGTTAAAAATTTGGATGAAGCCATTAGCGTTTACCGTGACATACTTGGCTTCAAACTTTTAGGGGTTCACGTGTTAACAGAGCGGAAGGTTAAAGTGGCTTTCCTCTCCACCGGCGGCGAAACTGAAATTGAGCTTTTGGAGCCTTTAGGCAGCGAAAGCCCCGTTGCCAAATTTCTAGAAAACCGAGGGGAGGGCATCCACCACATAGCCGTAAAAGTGGACGACATCGAAAAAACGTTAGAGGAGCTTAAAAGAAGGGGCGTCATTCTCGTTGACGAAAAGCCAAGTGCCGGCGCTGAGGGAAAGAAGATAGCCTTTATTCACCCAAAAAGCACTAGAGGCGTTCTACTGGAACTTGTGATGGAGTAAAGTGCGCAAACCAAGTGGGGGATAAAGCCTTCTGCGTGTGAAAACAGTCCTCCTCCTACAGTCTTTCCACTCCTTCGCCAGCGGCATCCTCGGAGTTGTGATACCGCTCGTAATGAAGGAGAGACGCATAGACATAGTTCTAATAGGCTTTGTTTTCGCATCCATGCCCCTAATAATGCAGTTTGGAAGAATGTTCTTCGCCACCCTTTCAGACTTTTTTGGGAGAAAGCCCTTCTTCATGGCGAACGGTTTTCTAGGCGCCGTATCAAGCCTTATCTATTATTTCGCCCACACCCCAATGGAGTTCCTCTTCGGAAAAGTTGCTGAGGGAACAAAAGAAGGTGCCATATGGGCTGTAAATAGGGCATACCTTCTAGAAAATAGCCAAGGAAACTGGAGGCTTCTAGTAAACCTGAGAACGGTTGTTTATGTCGCCTTCGCCATCGGCAGCCTACTAGCCGGATTTCTTGCAGCTCTGATTCTACATGAGGGGACGATGATCTTATGTGCCATTTTAGGCCTTTCAGGTTTCATCCTCTCCCTCACACTTATTGATGAGAGGAAAGGGGAATTCACCGTTGGACAAGCTTTACGTTTCCTTGATTTTAGAAAAAAGGGACGAAAATTCAAAATTTTCCTCTTTCTCTTCTTCATAATGGGCTTGGCCTTTGGCTTTCGCTCCGGATACGTCATCCCCTATTTTCTAAGCGTTGTCGGCTTTTCCGCAGAGGATGTTGGACTAATCTTTGGCGCCATGATTCTCATGGCAGGCTTGTCCTCATACCTCTTCTCAAGATGTCAAGACGTGAAGAAGCTTATCCTAATAAGCGGAATAGCATACTCAACTCTCCTCATACCTTTAGGATTTTCTCTCGCCATTCTTGCCGCCGCCCTGGTGGTTGCTGTTGGCTTCGCTGAGGGAATGAACAGTGTGGGGCAGGAGGGCATACTATCAAAAATATGTGATAAAGAATCTTATGGAACCGATATTGGTTTGCTCATGATGGGGCTTCATGTTGGCGAGTCGGTAAGTTTAGCCTTAAGTGGCATATTGATTGCAAACTGGGGCTTCGCAGCATCTTTTGTGCCGGCAGCCACGGTATATGCAGTTTTCTACTTAGGCGCCTTCAAATTATATGGAGAGAAATAGCCCTTGCCTACAAACATAAAAGTGGAGAAACTTCAAGAAGGACTGAAAACAAAGCTGATGGGGAAATATATTTTCTTCGCCAACGAGGTCGCCTCAACCAACGACTGGGCTAAGGAACTAGCGGAACTCGGCGCTCCAGAAGGCGCGGTCGTCATAGCTGAAACCCAAACTGCTGGACGGGGAAGACTTGGCAGAAAATGGATTTCACCAAAAGGAGGCTTATGGCTCTCATTAATTTTTAGGCCGAAGCTTAAGCCGCCGGAAACCGTCAAACTCATATTTTTGGCCGGTTTAGCCGTTGCAGAAGCCATCCGCGAACTATACGGTTTGAAGGCTGAAACCAAATGGCCCAACGACATTCTAGTTGATGGTCAAAAGGTTTGCGGCATACTCTCAGAAATGAAAACTATAGGTGAAAAAGTGGACTACTTGATAATTGGCATAGGCGTAAACGCCAACATCAACATTGAAAAAGATTTCCCAAAAGAGCTGGGCGAAACCGCAACCTCGATTCAAAAAGCCCTAGGCAGAAAAATTAACCTAGAAGAGCTTTTTAGGGCTTTGCTGGAAAAAATGGAAAGCCTATACCAAAGTTTCCTAAAAGAAGGATTCACGCCTATTCTGGAGAGATGGAAAAGTTTTACGTCCTTTCTGGGCTGCCTTGTAGAGGTTTGTGGCGATGGTGAAAGATTTGAAGGCTTAGCCTCCGACGTTGACGACGATGGCGCTTTAGTTTTAAAGCTTGAGAATGGCTCTATAAAGCGTTTTCTTGTTGGAGATCTCTCCATAAAAATAAGGCGTCAATAAGAAGTGTTAACTTCCAATTAGCCTCTCTTTCCAATAATATGGAATCCCAGTTTTTCCAGTTGTTCCATAGCACTCTTGGATCTGGGTGCCATTGTCCCCATTTTCTGCAAATATGCTCTGTCCGGCTGTAGTTTTCGTAGGTGTAAGGTCGGACGCCCATCTTCCAGTGGAATTTTCGCCTTTAACCGCCTATAATAGTCTTGTGCCAAGTAGCCTTCATTCATAACCCTCATGGCTTCCGAAATTATTTCATCTGTTAGGTCTTGTTAGCTCTGGGTATACGCCTCGAAAAGTGTAAATTCCATAAGTATCTTGGTCTTGGCGGAGGATCCTCAGCCGGCAGCCCATAACAAGCTGAACAAGCAGGAAAACCCTCCCTGGCAAGCGATATTTCTTTGCTATTTTTTCGCTTGAAACATGGCGCATCCAAAAAGTAGCTTCCAGGCCTAGGCTTCGGGCGGCTATAACCATGTTTTCCGCCGTTAGGGCGGCGTCCTGAATTCCAAAAACAGCAGCACCAAGTCGTTGGTTAGCATTTTCAGCCCCGCTTCTCCATGATCTTCTAAAACTTGTGGTAGTCGACATATATGGTAAAGGGTAATGGCGCCTTGTGTTGGTGATGCTTCCTATCCCGCGAAAGTAGTATGCTTGTAGGTTTGCGAAGCAAAGGGCGCTTGCTGTCCGGTCCTAACAATTGCGCGTATAACATTTTCCGGCGGCATTTCAGCCCTATATTTCTTATAGACTTGTGACTTAGTAGCGTCTGAATAACTTGTTTTGCTCATTATGCACGCCTGCTCCTTATATCCAGAACTAAAGTTGTCAGGTGAATTATAATTTTTCAAGCTGTGGCTGCACATATCCTAAATACTGTTGCCTCTAACATATTCTAACAAACCTGAAAGGTGTTGGGTTATGGTGGAGATTAGAGAGCCAACCGTTGAAGAGAAGATTAGGCGTTTACGTGAAATGCGGGAGCAAGCCAAACTCGGCGGCGGAGTTAAGCGAATCGAGGAGCAGCACGCAAAAGGCAAGCTGACGGCGAGGGAACGCCTGGGCCTCCTCTTAGACCCGGGCAGCTTTAATGAGCTTGACCAGTTTGTTGTCCACCAGTGCACGGATTTCGGCATGGCTGAACGCAAGTATTTGGGTGACGGTGTCGTAACTGGCTATGGAACAATAGATGGAAGGCTTGTCTATGTTTTCTCACAAGACTTCACAGTTTTTGGCGGCTCGCTGGGCGAGATGTTCGCACGAAAAGTCTGCAAGCTCATGGACTTGGCGATGAAAACAGGCGCCCCGGTCATAGGTCTAAACGACTCTGGTGGTGCGCGCATACAAGAAGGCGTCGCAAGCCTAGCAGGTTACGGCGACATATTCTTTAGAAACGTTATGGCTTCAGGCGTAATCCCCCAAATATCAGCCATCATGGGACCGTGTGCAGGCGGAGCTGTCTACTCGCCAGCCCTAACCGACTTCATCATAATGGTGGACAAGACAAGCTACATGTTCATAACCGGACCGGACGTTGTTAAAACGGTTCTTGGGCAAGAAGTGACCTTTGAAGAGCTTGGCGGAGCCATGGTTCACAGCCAAACCAGCGGTGTAGCCCACTTCATAGCGAAAGACGAGGAGCACTGCATCCAAATAATAAAGAAGCTTTTGAGCTACCTGCCCAGCAACTACCTTGAAGACCCGCCCTATGTGGAGACAGGCGACGACCCCAACCGAACAGATGAGGAGCTTGCACGCATAATGCCTGACGACCCTGACAAACCCTACGACGTTAAAGAAGTAATCCACCGCGTCGTCGACAACGGCGAATTCTTTGAAGTCCAACCTTTATGGGCGCCAAACATAGTTATCGGCTTCGCGAGGCTGAACGGGCATACTGTTGGTATAGTGGCAAACCAGCCAGCCTACTATGCGGGAGCCCTAGACATAAACTCCTCCACAAAAGCAGGAAGATTCGTACGCTTCTGCGACTGCTTCAACATACCAATAATAACCTTCGTAGATGTGCCGGGCTTTCTACCCGGCATAGAACAAGAGCACGGCGGCATAATTCGCCACGGCTCAAAACTTCTTTACGCCTACTGCGAAGCCACAGTCCCAAAAATAACAGTTATACTGCGCAAAGCCTATGGGGGAGCCTACGACGTTATGGGAAGCAAGCATTCCGGCGGGGACATAAACTATGCCTGGCCAACAGCCGAAATTGCCGTCATGGGGCCTCAAGGAGCCATAAACATAATCTTTAGAAAGGAGATTGCTGAAGCCCCGGACCCGGAGCAGAAACGCCTAGAGCTTGTTAGTGACTACCGGCGGAAGTTCGCCAACCCTTATGTGGCTGCCCAAAAGGGCTACATAGACGAAGTCATAGAGCCGGCTGAAACAAGGCCAAAGCTTATCAGCGCTCTTGAAATGCTAAGCACAAAACGTGAGCCTAGACCATCCAAAAAGCATGCAAATATTCCATTATAGATAAATAAGTGCCTCCCCAAGTTTCACCTCTAACCAGTCAAAAGTGAAGAGGCTTGAATGCAAAGCCTGTTAAAATTACAGATACAACGTTTCGCGACGCCCATCAGTCGCTGATGGCCACCCGAATGCGCACAGAATCCATGCTTCCCATAGCCGAGAAAATGGACAGTGTTGGCTTTTTCTCCATGGAGGTTTGGGGAGGCGCCACCTTCGACGTTTGCATACGCTATTTGGCTGAAGACCCTTGGGAAAGAATACGCCAGCTGAAGAGGAATATAAAACGCACGCCGTTGCAGATGCTTCTGAGGGGGCAGAACGTTGTTGGTTACCGGAATTATCCGGACGATGTTGTCATTAAATTTGTTGAGAAAGCCGCTGAAAACGGCATAGACATATTCCGTGTTTTCGATGCGTTAAACGATGTTCGCAACATGGAAGTTGCCATAAAAACAGTGAAAAAAGTTGGGAGACACGCACAGGGCACTATATGCTACACAATAAGCCCAGTTCACACAATAGACTATTACGTGGGGGTTGCCAAAAAACTCGCTGAGCTTAACTGCGACTCCATATGCATAAAGGACATGGCTGGGATGTTGGCGCCCCAACCAGCCTACCAACTCATAACAGCCCTCAAAAAAGAGGTGGGTTTGCCCGTGCACCTGCATTGTCACTGCACCAGCGGAATGGCTATGATGACCTATTTATGGGCATGCGAAGCCGGCGTAGACATGATAGACACAGCTTTTTCGCCGCTGGCATGGGGCACATCCCAACCGCCAGTAGAGTCTATAGTTGCAGCTTTGAAGGGGACGCCCTACGATCCGGGCTTTGACATGGAGCTTCTTCAAGAAATTGCCGACTACTTCCGAGGGCTTAGGGAGAAATACTATGACCCGTTGGGGCTTATAGACCCGAAAGCTGAAAGGGTGGACCCTTCAATAATGGTTCATCAGATTCCTGGAGGGATGTTCTCAAACCTCCTTGAGCAGTTGAGGGAGCAGAACGCTGTTCATAGGCTTAAGGAGGTTTTGGAAGAAGTTCCGAGGGTTCGAGAGGAGCTTGGTTATCCGCCGCTGGTTACCCCTACAAGCCAGCTTGTGGGCATTCAAGCTGTGCTCAACGTTTTGTCTGGAAAGCGTTACAGCACAGTGCCAAAGGAGATAAAAGACTATGTCAAAGGGTTTTATGGGCAGCCTCCAGCCCCAATAGATGAGAATGTTAAGAAGCTAATTATTGGCGATGAAGAGAGCATAACTTGTCGTCCAGCAGACCTTCTTGAGCCAGCCTTGGACAAGATTCCGGAGGATGTTAAACCCTACATTGAAAGCGAGGAGGACATGCTTACATACGCCTTGTTTCCGGCCATAGCCCCAGAATTCTTCAAGAAGCGCAAAGCAAAAAGAGAGGAGGCAAAAACAAGCATACCGCAAGAAAGGATGGCTGAACTTGAACAGGTGGCGGCTATTTCCGCTGCAATAGCCGCTTACACGGCAAGCTTAGGCGAGGTGAAAGCCCTAACCCTTCAAAGGGCTAGGCGTGGAATTTCACCTTGGGTTCTTGCTGGAAGACAAAGCCTAGCGGAGCAGGGTGTTTGAAATGTTAACCTATGAGATTTTCATAAACGGAAAACTGTGGCAAGCCAAAGTTTCAAAAACCGGCGAAAAGGCTTTCATGGTCAAGCTTGGAGATAAAGTTTTCAATGTGGAAGTTCCAGAAGGCAAGCTTCAACCAGAAAAACAGCTTCAAATAAGGATAGGCGATAAGGTATATACTGTGGCTTTGCAGGAAATTAGTAAGACAAAACCCTTCATGGTTAAGGTTGAAGAGGCATCTTTCAAAGCCGAACTGAAAACAACCGCACCGGCTCTGCTGGCTGTTTCACCAGCCATGGAGGCATTTCCAACACCAGCATTAAGGGTGGCGAAGCCTAAACAATTGGTTTCCGGAACTGTCACGGCTCCTATGACTGGGAAGATAATATCCATAAAGGTTGGGAGGGGCGAGCAGGTTAAAGCTGGACAAGTCTTATGCATTTTGGAAGCCATGAAAATGGAGAATGAGATTACGGCGCCAGTGGCTGGGATAGTCCGCGAAGTCCTTGTTTCTGAGGGCGCCTCTGTAAGCGAGGGCGACCCCCTATTTGTTATTGGCTAGGCTAGAATATGGATGGAGGCTTGTATTCTCCGAAAACTTGGCGGAGGGTGTCGCATATCTCACCCAGTGTGGCGTATTCCTTAACTGCTTCAATTATAAAGGGCATAAGGTTTACATCCTCTTTCTCTGCAGCCTTTCGCAGATGATCTAAGGCTTCTATAACTTTTGCATTGTTTCTTTGCCTCTTCACCTCGTTTAAGCGTTTAATCAGTGTCACCTCAATTTCCGGGTCTATCCGCAAAATCTTTACTGGTGTTTTCTCCTCGCTTATGAACTCGTTGACGCCGACGATTATGCGCCTTTTGCTTTCCACCTCCTTCTGGTAGCGGTAGGCGCTTTCCATTATTTCCTTTTGCATGAAGCCCTTTTCTATGGCGGCAACAGCCCCGCCCATATTGTCTATCTGCTCTATGTATTTTGCGGCTTTCTCCTCAATCTGGTTTGTCAGATACTCCACATAATAGGAGCCGCCGAGCGGGTCGATGGTGTCTGCGACACCGCTTTCGTAGGCTATTATCTGCTGAGTTCTAAGCGCTATGGTGACAGCTTGCTCGCTTGGCAAGGCATAAGCCTCATCGAAAGAGTTTGTATGCAGCGATTGGGTTCCACCTAAAACCGCCGCTAACGCCTGAATAGTCACGCGGATAATGTTGTTAAGGGGCTGCTGGGCTGTCAGCGAAACACCGGAGGTCTGCGTGTGGAAGCGCAGCATCCAAGAGGTTGGGTTTTTGGCGCCGAAGCGTTCCCGCATAACGCGCGCCCACAAGCGTCTGGCAGCTCTAAACTTGGCAACTTCCTCGAAAAGGTTATTGTGCGCCGCGAAGAAGAAGGAAAGCCTACCAGCAAACTTGTCAACGTCTAAGCCGCGGTCTATGGCTGCTTGCACATAGGCTATGGCATTCGCAAAAGTGAAGGCTATTTCCTGAACCGCTGTGGCGCCAGCCTCCCTAATGTGGTATCCACTTATGCTTATAGTGTTCCATTTAGGCACGTTTTTAGCACAGTACTCAAAAATGTCCGTGACAAGGCGCATGGAAGGCTTAGGCGGAAAAATATACATGCCCCTGGCAACATACTCCTTCAAGATATCGTTCTGCACTGTGCCGTCAAGAATGTTTTGCGGAACGCCTTGCTTCTCACCCACAACAATATACATGGCAAGCAAGACAGCCGCCGGAGCGTTAATCGTCATGGAAGTTGTAATCTTGTCCAATGGTATGCCATCAAAAACAATCTCCATATCCCGCAAAGTGCTAACGCTAACGCCGGCCTTGCCCACCTCGCCCCTCGCCATGGGATGGTCACAGTCATAACCCACCTGAGTTGGAAAGTCAAAAGCAACACTTAAACCAGTCTGCCCTTGGCTTAACAGGTATTTGAAGCGCTGATTCGTCTGCTCAGCAGTGCCGAAGCCTGCATACTGCCTCATAGTCCAAAAACGAGCCCTATACATGGTTGGATAAACACCCCGCGTGAAAGGATACTCGCCCGGAAAACCCAAATCCCCAAAATAGTTGAGGCCGGCGATGTCTGCTGGCGTGTAAAGGCGACTCACAGGTATGTCTGAACTTGTTAAAAACTCCCCCCGCTCAGGAAGCCTCTCAAGACTTTTAGCCACGATCTCCCTTTCCCAACGCTCCTTTTCCCGTCTAATTTTTCCCAGCTCTTCCCCGTCAAACAAAGCGATGCACCAAAACTACATTGATAAAAAGCATATAAATGGTTATTCAGAAGCTTGTGAGAAACAAATATAAGATTCCTATATATTTAATTTGAAGGCAGGGCTACACATTGAGGGTTAAAGTTGAATACATCGGCCACATTAAGGAGATAATCCGCAGCGGAAGAGAAGAAGAACTGGAAATTTCGGAAGGCGCCTCCCTTGCAGATTTACTTTCCATGCTTGCCGAAAAATATGGCGAGCCCTTCCGCAAAGCCGTCTACGAGCCTGGAGGCTCAGATGTTAAGCAAAGCTTCATAATAACCGTTAACGGCTATTTGCTAAACCAGCTTAGCGGAGGCGTTGAAACAAAACTTAAACATGGAGACCACGTAATTTTGATGTCCATTGTTAGCGGCGGCTAAAACATTTTTTCTCTCAAATTTTAAAACATTTTATAAACTAAACGCACAGCACATATTCTCTTCAAAGGGTGAAAATTCTTGAAAAGGATAGAGGCCCTAAAAAAGAAGGCCTTTGAAGAGAGAGGTTTTGATGGTTTCCTAGTAACAAACGAGGCGAACACGCTCTATTTTGCTGGCTTCCCCGGAGCCGCATGCCTCCTGCTCTCCAAAAATGGCGAAAATATGCTTTATGTTCATGGTGTAAAT
>JAGTQI010000034.1:0-12217 GCA_018396955.1 Candidatus Bathyarchaeota archaeon
ATAATTAGAGATTTAACTTCATAATCTCCGCTGGAGACGAGCTGATGGCGAAATTCAAGGTTATAGTGTCTGACCCTGCAGATGGGACTTCAAAGACTGTAGAGTTGGAAGATGCGCGGGCTGCTCCATTGATTGGAAAGAAGATAGGCGATGTCATAGACGGTTCGGTTGTCGGTTTGCCGGGCTTTAAAGTTCTAATTACCGGTGGTTCGGATAAGGATGGCTTTCCAATGAGACCCAATGTGCATGGTGGAGTGCGGAGAAGTGTCGTGTTAAGCGGTGGAGTTGGCTTTAACCCGCAGAACGAGGGGGAGCGGAAACGAAAAAGGGTTCGTGGAAACATTATCACCGATGAAATTGTTCAAGTAAACATGAAAATAGTTGAAAAGCCAAAAGGCAAAAAGGGTGGAGAGGCAAAGGAGAATTCTCCGTCAACCCGGGAAGAGAAAGCCTAAAACGCGGAATGTGTTTTGCTTAATATTTATTAACTTGCACGGCAACATCCTTCAATAATTAGTTGTGAAGGAAAAGAAAATGAATGAAGAAAAGACTGTTGTATTGCCGCGGCAGCCGGAAATAAACATTGGTACGATAGGGCATGTTGACCATGGCAAGACAACTTTAGTGCAGGCTTTAACTGGCATTTGGGCTGCCAGACACAGTGAAGAGCTTAAGCGGGGCATAACAATAAAGTTGGGCTACGCAGACATGCCCGTCTACAAGTGCCCAAAATGTGAGCCGCCTAAAAACTATTCAAAAATGCCCATCTGCCCTCACTGCGGCTCTGAAACAGCTTTCATTAGAGCCGTAAGCTTTGTCGATGCACCCGGGCATGAGGCTTTAATGGCTACAATGCTTTCTGGAGCAGCAATAATGGATGGAGCAATACTTGTTATCGCTGCTGACGAGCCTTGCCCCCAACCACAAACAAGAGAGCATTTGGCTGCGGCTGAAATTATTGGCATCAAGAACATCGTGATAGCACAAAACAAGATTGACATTGTAACCGAGGAGAGAGCTCGGAAAAGCTATGAGGAGATTAAAAACTTTGTTAAGGGAACTGTTGCCGAAAATGCCCCAATAATTCCAGTTTCAGCCCAGCGGGGCGTGAACGTAGATGCCCTAATCCAAGCCATGGAAGAGTTCATACCAACTCCTAAAAGGGATGAGACAAAACAGCCGTTAATGTATGTTGTACGCTCTTTTGATGTTAACAAGCCGGGCACTCCCATAGAAAAGCTTAGGGGTGGAGTTATAGGCGGAACGATTTTGCAGGGAAAGTTTGCTGTTGAGGATGAGATAGAGCTACGCCCAGGGATAAGTGTTGAAGAGGAGGGAAAAACCGTCTATAAGCCTCTTTTCAGCGAAATCACAAGTTTACATGCTGGTGGAAGAAACGTTAAGGAAGCCCACTGTGGCGGCCTGATCGGCGTCGGAACCCTTCTAGACCCATCGCTTTCCAAAGCTGACGGTTTAACTGGCAACGTTGTTGGGAAAGCTGGAATGCTTCCGCAAGTTCTCACAGAGTTTAATTTGGAAACATACATTCTTGAAAGGGCTGTTGGAACTAAAGAGTTGGCGAAGGTGGAAAGCATAAGCAAGGATGAAACACTACTGCTTCATGTGGGCGCCGCAATAACTGTTGGGAAAGTTGTGGCGGTTAAGGGCGAGATGACCACGCTTAAGCTTACAAGGCCCGTGTGCACACTCACCGGTTCAAGGGTTGCTATAAGTAGAAAGATTGCCGGAAGATGGCGATTAATAGGATACGGAATGATAAAATAATCAAAAATTTAATATATGTCTTGCTTTCCCTGTTGATTTCCCTGTTCCCGCTGTCCCTGAATGATTAGCGCCGGATAGAACTCAAAGATAGGGTGATAATATGTTCCTATCGCCCAACATGCGACCGCTATATACCACCGCTTGTCGCTATGCCACCAGTAATAGCTCTCTTTCCGGAGAACGTTTTCAAAGACCTTGTTTTTTGCTTCGTTTTTAATTCCGCCAGTTTTACAATAGTCTCTGGATAGGAGCAAAAAAATCGAACTGTGGATTGGCGAAAGGTTAGTCCATCTTAGGTCCTTGAACGAAATACGGTTCGATCCTTTTGCTTCTATCCGTTCGCCATTAAATTTGAAAGTTTTTAAAGAACCACGGCAGAAATAAAGAGTTAGTTTTTGGTCGCCGGATAAAAAGGTATAGCCTAAGGTTAAGCCTACAGAGGGGTGATAGTCTAATAATGGATGTAGGCGGACTTGCCCAAGTTTTTGAATTTCCTCTTCAACAATTTCCAATGCGGATACATTATTTACTCCTAGCGGACATTTCGTTTTGTCTTGACAATATGATTTTAGCAGTTCATCATTGCAACCATAGACGTACTTATTCTTTTCAGCCGATTCGAATATAGTCCTTAACTCTTTTTCATCCAAGCTTGGTTTATTCATTTTATTCCATTTTACCAGTTCCTTCCATGCCTTTCCTTTGTCTATTTGCTTAAAATTCAGTAGGTAAGACGCTAGTCGAATAGCCGCTTCATTTCGTTTACCTTTTGAAACGCCTTTTGATATAAGTTCAATGCATGTAGGATTTTTCCCCGTGTAAGGTTCAGTATAGTCCAAGTCAAACCATGTTTCGGATTAGTCGTTATATCCTTGAATAATTCTAATTCAGGGGTTGCTGTTTCCCTTTTTATTCCAGCCTTCTCTAAAGCATTATAGAATGTTGATTCAACGTCCTCAACTATCGCCGGCAATTCATTGTTACTTTTTTCATATCCTTTACTTGGAGCCATTACACAAAGCTTGTTTTCGCCTATAACTTCCAAGGCACAAGTATCATGAAAGGCAATTATATTCTTTGGTTTTTCCTTTGTTAGAAATATGCAGTATCTTCAATATCTGTCCAATCTCCACGTTCATGTTTAACATTCCTAACAAATTTCTCTGGAAACAATAAATGCACTAACTCGTATGCAAGTGATGCCAAAGTATAGCAAGCTTCACTTTCGTCCGCGGATGAATCGAGAGATAAAGTTAAATCTTTATGTTTTAGTGAAATTCTGCAAAAAACGTCGTAGCTGTCGCAAAATTCTATTTCCAGCGTTGTTTCAATGTCGCCTAAAGCGGTTTGGATGTTACCTGTTAAAACAGTGGTTTCTCATTTTTCCTCTTTGGCCACGGACATAACTCTATTGCCTCTAACATCACACCTTTCACCTCCTTTACCTCTTTTAAAACCTCAATTCCACGGGAAGCTTAGCAAAATGCTAAGCGTTTAGGGTGGTTTAAACCACCATTTTTCCGAAATATACTTTTTAGCTACATTTTGCCTCCGTATTTTGAAGTGCCCAATCATCTTTTTATCTTAGGCTTTGTTGGAACCAGTCAAATTGGCTGTTCTCAACGCCCTTTCCTTTTATTCTCCCAATTTGTTATCTCCTCGCCGGTATACATTCCTATGATTAGAGAGCAATGACGATGCATTCAGTTGTCAAACGTAGGTCACTCATCTTCTTTTAATGCAACCTTGGAAACTTTTAGTTTCGCCATTTCATGAAACATTTTAGCTCTTTCTTCGGCTATTTTGTCATCTGATAGTTGTGGCTCCATTGGGATTGGAGATTTAACCTCTTTTCCCTCTATTTCTTCTGCTTCCTCTGCTTTCTTCTCTTGTCTCTGCTCCTCTAACCATTCTTGATATTCCTTTTCCTCTCTTGGAGAACTGATTATGGCACTACCTTTTCCGATTTTTGGCTTTGGCATCAGAACATTTCCTCCACTTCACGCCGCTTTTCTGTTGGTTCTTCCTTTGATTTTTCCTCTATTTCCTTTAGTTGAGCCTGAGATAAATCAATTGAAGACAGTTGTCCGAGTAGAACCCGTAAAACATTTTCCGTTGCCTTTGAAATATTAATGCCAACTCGGTGTGCACGTTCTTTAACGTCTTTATTTATATAGATTGTGCAAATCACTTTATTTGACATTTATTTATTTTCCCATTATGATTGTTGATGGTGTATTATAGGAGCTATTTATAGTTTTTGACCGCTAAATCTAACTTCTTTTTAAAATCCGCCTTTAAATCTAACCCCTTTTTTCTCGGATTCCAAAAAAATTATGGATAAACTCGCTAAAAACTATAGTTTTCCCTTATGAATTTGGTGATTTTTCTCTTAAAATCCTTCAATATCGTTAACAATAGCTTGATAGCGACTATTAAAATTTTTAAATTAAACATGACATGTATTACAGTAAATTAATTAATGATTTAGGGAGGGGGTTATTGTCACCGAAAAAGTAGTTCATGATGAAGTAGAAGCGTGTGAAGAAGTATTGGTTATTCGGTATAAGGGTTCTAAAGACATTAAGGAAATGATGGAAAAAGGGGAATTTATAGAAGCGTTTGTCCATACTCAGCTTGGTATCGAAAAAATATTGTGGGACAAAATTGTTGGAATGTTTGAGCATGAAAAGGCGAGAGAGGTAGGAAGGAGAATCGAAGAAAAAGGAAAGAAAGTTTCAACATATGAACTCATCAAGTGGAGTTACCTTTTAGGGGCAATTACTATTGACGAATGCAAAGCTCTTGAAAAATTTAACAAAGGAAGAAATCAAATTATCCATGGACATGGAAAGTGGTGGATTTTGGAAGATAATAGAAAACCGAACGCTTTTCTACGTCTAAAGTCGTTGTAAAAAGGGACAGGTCCTAAAAGCTCACCTAAATACTTCGCCATCTCTTTTTTGCCCACCGATAATGCTCTACTAATAAAATTATTTACTATGTCGGAAGGAAATGTTCTAAACGGTATATCTCTTAGCTCAAACTGCTGGCAAAGCCAGAAATATATCCTTTGACGTTTTCTATGTAGCCTCTGTTTCCAGTTTGGAAGTTTCCTGTGTTTGGTTTCGACTTCAGGGCGATGTTACATGAGTGAGGGAAGCATTGACATTGAAGTTGATGCGGGTAAAATTGCTGATGAGATAAGGCAAGTTGCTCCGGAGTCGATTACTGAGGAGGATTTGAGGGTTAGGGTTGAGAATATTTTGCGAAGGGTTTGTGAGCCTTTGGGTATTCCTTGGACTCGGTATGAGCGAACAACGGTTGTTCGATGGTTGCGTAGTGATGCTCTTTATGGTAATGTTATTTCAGAATATGAGAATCCTGATGCTTTTAAGACTAAGGCTGGTTTTGATAGGGCTGTTGAGCAGTTAAAGAATTATATTGCTGAAGAGGCTGAGCGGTACCTTTCATCGTGTGGGTTAGTGAAGTTCTATGAGTAACAATTTTCACACATTCTTTAATAATAATGTTATTCGTTTCCTAATAAAAAAGCATATTACTTCTTAAACTCAGCAATACGCTCTTTTACTTCATTAAATGCCTTTGCTATCTTATGGCCTTTCTCTGTCAGCGAATAATACGTCTGTATAGGCTTAGTTGTTACCGCTCTTCTTTTAATAAGCTCCTCTTTCTCCAGCTCCTTCAAATTTGCAGATAACGTGCCTCTACTTGCAATCAGCTTTGTTAAATCCGTATACCTCACTTCTTCCTTTCCATAAATAAACAAGAGAATTTTGACTGGAGGGATCTTAATATCTTGGATATCTTCAACGTTAAAGCCCAAACTCATAATGAGCCTAAAATTCATTCAAAACACCATAACACGATAGAGCGAGTGAGGTTCACCAAAAAGAACTTAAGCAAAATCCGCCAGAAAAGACTATGGTTGTTTGTGATGGGGCTTTCCTATACTGAGGAGTTAGTAAGCGAATATTTTAGGCATTTGACAGATGAGGAAGGCAGACCTTTGTATATGGTCTCCGAGCATGTTCATTTTCAAGCTGAGGAAACCAAAAAGGGAGTTAAGGGCTGGAAAGACATAGATATACTTGCGATAGGAAAAATGAAATTTGTATAATTCAAACTAAATCTTACGCCATATCCGAGAAAACCATAAAAGAATCAATCAAGTCTGCTGAGGAATACTTTAATGAGGCAGAGAATTTTGTAGCTAAACAATATGATATTAAAGGTAAGAAGATTAGAAAGATGTTCATTGCAGACTTTGGGTTAAGTGAGACTTTCCAAAAATTACTTTTATCGAAGGGAATAGAGGTTAGGAAGTTGCGTGATGTTTTCCTAGAATATCTTAATATTTTACATAAACTATGCCCTGATATCTACCATTTGGGCAAAGAAGAAAACAACGTTACAAGAATTCTAATTTTCATGACATACTCTTTTAAAAAAGAACTAAAAGCTTGCGAGCTTTTAAGACAGAAGAAGGAGATTGATAAAAAATGGAAGAAGAGTATGTAAGGCTTGATTATTACTTGTTAAAAGGCATTTCAGATATTATAAAAGAGTTAGAAGCAATAACGGGTGTTCCATCTTCCGTGTTAGTTGATAGGGACAGAATCACAATAGAGCAAGGATTTAGACCACCAACCGAGGTTTCAGGAGAGCTCTCGGCGGAAAGACAGGAAAAATTTGAAAAATTAGTAAGAGAAATCTCGTTGCGTTATCTATTTACTAGCAAAGCCAGTCGTCTTATTATCGAAAAGGACAAATTATTAATCGAATTTTGCCCACTCACTAATATATACAAACAATAGCAAAAAAAATAAAACTAACGATAAATTCTTTTCAGCTCTGTTAACAGTTCATCGATATAAGGGTCTCCTGATAATGAATAAACTCCGTCAATGTAGGGTTTGCAGGCATTTATTAGGCTTTTATTTAAATCTTCAATGGGCTGTAGTGAAATCATATAGATTCTAATATTTTTCTGACCAAGCCAAGTCTTAGATAGGTATGCATATCCAAAAGTTTCTCGAATCTGTGTACACCCAATCCATGATTTTATTGAAAGTATTGTTGATGGCTTTTCGCTCTTTTCAATAATACAGTCTGCTATTATGGGAACATTTTCCCAAACAAAGAATCTTTTGCCTGTATAAGAAACTGTTGCACCCAAAGGGCTTAGTTCATCTTTTAAGACCATTCTGATCCCCTTTTCAAGTGGCCCACCTGTCATATCCTTTTTTCCCGGCCTAGGATTTATAGCATAGTCTTTCCACTTTTCTATCACATCAGGTAAAATTTTTTGCTTAATTCTTTTCGCTAGTTGAGGGTCACTTGATACTTTTGTAAGGTACTTATAGTGATAAGGAAGGTCGCATTGCTCTTTTGTTTGCAGTCTATGGCACTTAACCCCCAAAATCACACATTTTTGACCAGATAATTTTTCACAAAAATTTATATTTGCCATTCTATTAACCTCCACACTATTTTGTTACTGCAAGATTTTTATTAGCGGGTTTATGTACTTATTTATGCAGTTTTTCTAATAAGCTCTTATACTTGATTTGACTGCATAAATTTACTTATTTACTTGACGAAAACGCCATACATCATTAAACCCGCATCGTTGACATTTAACTTCCTGCTCGTTCAGGGATATGCCTCCACATAGATAAGTAACTACTTCGAAGAAGAAAAGTTTGTCTGTGAGAATAAAATAGGGGTAAAGACAGACTTGAGGAGCAAAGCAGAATCCATAATTTTGTCAAAAAGAAATTTTTGAAAATAATCGTAATATTTATCATTTATCCTGCCAACTTTGGAACGCGGAAAGGAAATCCAGAAATATAAACGGACATATATGATTATCAACCATAAGGAATGATAAAGTGACAAGCCATAACCCTGCAGCTAAAAAGGATAAATTGAAGGTTATTCTTGACTCAAACGTGCTCTTTGTTCCCTTAAAGTTTAAAATCGACATTTTCGAGGAGTTGAGGAATCTTTTGAAGAGCAATGTTGAGTTTGTGCTGCTTTCGCCGGTTAAGAGGGAGCTGGAAACCCTCGCCGCTAAGGGTTCGCCGAAAACACGGAAAGAAGCAGCCTACGCCTTAAGGCTTGCTGAAAAGTGTAAGTTTGTGGATTTGGGCGAATCTTGTGGGGCTTCTTCGGATGATGCCATTGTAAAAGTGGCTGGTGAATGGAAAACTCCTGTTTTCACCAATGATAGGACGCTTCGAAAGAGGTTAAGAGATATAAATGTGCCAGTTATTTATGTGAGGCAAAAGTCCCGGCTTGAAATTGAGGGTGGATGTAACATTGTTTAAACTAATAACCATGGAGGATACGATTCGCATCCCCCCAGAAACATTTGGCAACCCGCTGGATGAAGTTGGATATCAACAAGTTAAAGCGAAATATGAAGGAGTTGTGGACGAGGTTCTAGGCTATGTTATCTCCGCAACAGATGTTAAAGTAAGCCCTATAGGAAAGATAATTCCAGGCGACGGCGCAACTTACCACAAAGTAACCTTTTCACTGTTAACGTTTTATCCGGTTCTCCAGGAGGTTGTCGAGGGGGAAGTTGTTGAAATTGCGGATTTTGGAGCGTTTATTCGTATAGGACCAGTTGATGCCCTGCTTCATGTTTCACAGTTGATGGACGATTTTATTTCTTACGACGAGAAACAAGGGGTTCTAATTGGAAAAGAGACTAACCGGAGGCTGACGACTGGCGACAGAGTTCGCGTCCGCATAACAGCCGCCTCTTTAGGCAGGGTTGGCGGCTCAGCGAAGATAGGCGTAACAGCAAGACAACCTTTCCTGGGAAAGCTGGAGTGGATAGAGCAGGACTTAAAAAAGTTAAAAGAGGCTTCTGAAAAGAAGAAGGAAAAAGAAATGGAGAAGACTAAAGAATGAGCGAAAAGGCTTGCACCGCATGCCACACAATAGCAACCAGCAACGTCTGTCCAAAATGCAAGACACCAACCCTCAGCGACGACTTCAGTGGGCTTGTGATAATATTTGACCCGGAGGGCTCGGCCATTGCAAAGGCAATGAATATTAAGGAGAAGGGACGCTACGCCTTAAAGGTCAGATAAATGGGCACAGCATATGTATTGCCATTGGCGCTTCGGAGAAAACTTAAAAAGCCCCTCGGCACGTTGATCAGAGGCTCCTTTGAAGAAACCGTCAAAAAGTTTAAACAGATCGTGGATGAGGAAAAGCCACCAATTATAATTTCGGTTGGGGATACTGTCTCAAAAAATCTTGTTGAAAATAGGATTTCCCTAAAACTTATGATTATTGACAACCGGGTTATGCGCAAGGATATAGCTCCAGTGCCGCTAAACGCGGAAGTGGAAAAGCATGTTAAAAATCCTTCGGGAACTATAACTTTTGAAGCCTTAAAAGCCATCAAAGAATCCCTAGAGGCTGATCAGAGGACGAAAATTGTTATTGACGGAGAAGAAGACCTTCTGGCATTGTGTGCCATTTTGTATGCGCCTGAAAACTCTTTTGTGGTTTATGGTCAGCCTCATGAAGGCATGGTGGTTGTTAAGGCTACAAAGCAGAAGAAGGAAGAGGTTGCCAGAATATTGAAGGCTATGGAAGTTGCGAAAGGCTAAATAGAGGGAAAATGGTATCAAGTCAGACACTCAAGGGAAAAGCCATGAAAGTCAAAATATTATCTGAAGACGTGAACCCGCTTCTAAAACGCAAAGAAGTTATCTTCCAAGTGGACCACAACCAGACCGGTAGCACCCCTCCAAGGTTGGAGGTAAAAAATGCCATTGCAAAGCTGTTGAAAGCCGACGCGAACCTTGTCTTCATCAAAAAGTTGAAGACCAAGACTGGCACAAGAAAAGCCGTAGGGTTGGCTAACGTTTATGACTCTATTGAACATGCAAGGCTTATTGAACCCGAATACATCGTAAAGAGAAACATACCGTCGGAAAAACCAAAAGAAGAAGGGAAAATGTAAATGGCTGAAAAAAACGAGGAAGCCCCAGCAGAAAAGGCTGCACCTAAAGCAGCACCGAAGAAGGGAAAAAGGGAAAAGAGGAAAAAGGAGGAGAAAGGCATCCACTCAATCTATAAAATTGAAGGGGAAAAAATTGTTAGACTTCGTCCCACATGCGAACGCTGTGGACCGGGATATTTCATGGCTGACCATGGCGACCGATATTCTTGCGGGCACTGCGGCTTCACAAGATATAAACACACTTAAATTGTACAAGCATCATAATGTATGATGGTTTAGAATGATTAGGGTAAATGTCCTAATAACAAATGTTTCTGGGGAGCGGTTCTGGGATATTAGGAAGCCTATTCCACCAATTCAGATAAACACAAACCTCAACCTTGTTGAAGTGGAGAAAAAGCCAGATGACACGCTGGAAGTGCCCTTTGTTTTGACGGTTAACTATAACCCCTCAATAGCCCAAATAAGCCTCAAGGGGAGAGCCTACGTGGCTGGTAGCAAAGACGAAATAACAAAGATTTACGAGGACTATAAAGATAAGAAGCCGCCTCCACCAGTTCTTGTGCAGTCCATCTCAAACGTCGTCTTTGTGGAGAGCGTAATCATTTCAAGAACTCTAAATATTCCGCCGCCGATACCATTACCACAGATTCCGACCGCAAAAGAGGCGGAGAAAAAGCCTTCCGGTGTGGATTACACAGCCTAAAAGCACGCCGAAAAATGGCATATAATCCTTTTACTTTAGCGGAACATACATTGAAGAGCGAGACGCACCTATGCCGGGCGTTCCATGCTTGACTGGCTTGTTGGTTATTGCAAACTCGCCTAGGTAATGCCCAATCATTTCTGGTTTTATCTCAACTGGGACGAATTCTTTGCCGTTGTGAACATGGATTGTTAAGCCAACCATTTCTGGCAGGATTATCATGTCGCGGCAGTGAGTTTTGATGGTCACGTTTCCACCTCTTCGCATGGCCTCTTTTGCCTTCCTTATGTTTTCCAGTAGGGTTCGCTGCTCTGGAGACAAACCCCTATGGAGGCTTCTTCTTTGTCTTGATGGAAGCAACATTATGAACTCGTCCATCGACATGCTTTGCAGTTGCTCAAGCGTGTGCCCGCGGTATGTGAATTCCCTCGGCATAGCTCATCACCATCAAATTTGGAATATGATGCTATAAACCTTCTGATTACTCGCTTTTTACTCGCTTTCCTTCACCCTCTTCTTTCTCCGCCCCGCACCCCTCGCCGCTATAAGTCCAACCTTCTTTCCAGGCGGGGCGTTCCGCGAGACGGTTGTAACTTTCCGCGCACTTCTTTTGCTACTTCCATACGGATGAACTGCCGCGACCATTGCTTTTCCACGGGTTCTCGGATATTTTCTCCCTCTGGCTCTCATCAGGTGGAATTTTGCTCCAGCCTTTAGGAACGGCTTTTCTGTTCTGCCAGCACCAGCGACAACGCCTATCGTGGCTCGACAGTAATCGCTTAAGTATTTAGTTTTACCTGAAGGCAGCTTTATTAGGACTCCCTGCGCCGTGTGGGCAACAACAGTGGCGTACGCTCCCGAAGACTTTGCAATTTTTCCGCCGTCTCCGGGTTTAAGCTCTATATTGCAAATCATTGTGCCTTCTGGAATTTTCCCGACTGGCAAAATGTTGCCGACTTCGATGTTTGCTTTCCCACCCATCTGTATCTGCTGTCCAGTGTAAACGCCCTCAGGAACAACCGTGTAGCATTCTTCTCCATTTTCGAACCTTATTAGGGCTAAGGGGGCGCCTCTGCCGGGGTCGTGGAGAATTTCTTCAATAATGCCCCTAGTGACGTTTTCGAAAAGCTCCTTTGTTGCTGGCGGGTAACATGCTGGAGCCACTCTTTTGTGGGTTGCGGCTCTGAAGGTTGGTCCACCGCGCCCACGCCTTTGAACACGAATCCTCTTTCCCATAACTATTTCACCACGCAAACTATAGTATTCCAAGCTTTATAGCGACATCCGCAGCCTTATATTCTGGATGAAGCTTAACAAAGGCTTTCTTTTGCCCTTTTGGCGTTATGACAATGTTTACCTTTTCAACCTTAACTTCATAAAGCTCTTCAACAGCCCTTTTCACATCTTCCTTTGTAGCTTTTAAGTTAACTATGAAAACCAGTTTGTTTTCCCTTTCAACCATTAAGCTGGCGGATTCCGTCATCAACGGGTATAGTATAACCTCGTATGGGTCCATTAGGCTTCCTCCCCTCTGCAATAAAGCTTGTCAAGAGTTTCTATGGCACTGACTGTCCAAATTGTCAATCTTCCAGGATGCGTGCCGGGCGCAAGAAACTCAGCATTCAAACTCCTAACTGGAACAACATCAACGCCTGGTAAGTTCCTTGCAGCCTCACCCACACCCTTGTCTTCAGCCACAACTATCAACGGTCCAA
>JAGTQI010000034.1:12254-16033 GCA_018396955.1 Candidatus Bathyarchaeota archaeon
TCCAGCCCTGACTTTCCCGCTCTCTTTAACCCTATACAAGTCGGCGAGAACCCCGAGCTTTATGAGGGCTTCTTCAACATCCTTAGTCCTTTTTAAACTTTCAAGCTCATCGCTGACAACAAGCGGGATTTGGGGTATTCCCTCAACAGCATGTCCTCTAGAAACTACCATTTCTTTTGAGGCAGTGGCAGCTATGGCTGAGAAAAGCGCTAAACGCTTCTCCTTTTTAGGAATCCGCTTAACAATCTTCTTTTCCGAGGTTGGCGGGTGCGCCAGTCTACCGCCAACAGTTCCCGGCGCAAACGCGCCCCTTCCAACTGGCCCCTTAGTTCGCGGTATTCTTGCTATTCCTAAGCCCACGCCTCTAGACTCTGCTGATGTCCTTTTCCCTGCCATTGGATCTCTGCCCTGCGGCTGGAACCTTGTTGATTGTATGGCTAGGACCGCACGTTTTATAACGTCTGGTCTTATGGGTGTGTCAAAAATTGTTGGAAGCTTTATTTTTCCAACTGGTTTTCCATCGAGGTCGAAGACTTTCACTGTTTTAGCCATAAGCCTTTCACCGTTTCTATTTGCCTTGCGGAGACTCTAGAGATAGATATATTATCTGTGGAGGCTCTTCTGGAGCTTCTTTTGGCGGTCGGGCTGGATAACGCAGTTTTATGGGACGCTTTTCCGGTCCCGGTATGCTTCCCTCTATGAGCATGTAGGGTCCGCGGACAACGCCGTAACGTATGAAACCGCCTTTCGGTGTAACTTCTTTTCCGTCCTTGCCTATCTTCAAAATTCGCTTGTTATATTCTGTTCTTTGGTGGAAGCCCATCTGTCCGGCGCGTGGAACAGTGTACAAGACGCGGTGGGGGTTCCAGGGGCCAAGGGTGGCGACACCCCGCTTCGTCTTCCTACCTTTATGCTGTAGTATGGCTACTCCCCAGCGTTTTACAGGCCCTTGGAACCCCTTTCCGGTTGTAATGGCTATTACGTCTACGTGTTGTCCCTCCTTGAAAACGTCCGAGGGGTTCACTGTTTTCCCCAAGAGGCTTTTTGCATATTCAAATTGTTGCTGAATTGTTCCTCCGCCGATCTCTATTTCGGCCACGTCCGGCTTTTTCTTCGGTAAGCTTGTCTGCTTGGGCTGGGTTATGGCTATTACGCGGATTTTTGAGATTTTGTCTAAGTTAGCCTCTATCTTTTTTAAACAATCTCCGGTGTTAAACTTCTCTGGGATGGTTAAGACTCTATTAAGCTCTTCTGGAGGATTTTCCATCCAAGCCTCACAAAATGTTTGCAGTCCGTAAGGCGTTTTCTTGTAGGCTCTTATGGCGCATATGAGAAGGGGCGGGGTTTCCAAAACAGTGATTGGGCGAATCACCTCTTTTCCAAAGTTTGGAGAGCGCTTCCTGTCTTCCACTACCATAGCGTAGGTCATGCCAGCCTTATAACCAACAAAACCGAGAAGCCTAGGTGCTTCAGCCCTAATCTCAGGCCAATAGCGTATTCTGGCTAATATGCTTTTAGCCCGTTTCCTAGGCAAATAGGCAAGCGAACCGCGTTTTGGACCATGCTGTTTCCGGTGACCCATCGTTTTTCCGCTTCGCGTCTACAAGGAATGAGACATTTAGGTTATAAACATTACCATTTCAAGCACACTATAAACGTTTATATGCTACGTCAATTTAGGCTGGTGGCCCCTGTTAAATTGGATATCCCTCTCTAGATTTTAAATGTACCACTTGCTGAGTATGGCCTCCAATATTTTGTGAGCTGCTTGTTCAGGCGTGCAGTGGGCGGTATTCACCGTTACTTCCGGATTTATTGGCGGTTCGTATGGCTGCCCTACGCCCGGCACTGTTGGCGCCTCACCCCTTAAAGCCCGTGTATAAATCTGTCTTGGCGCTTGGCGTGTTTCAGCCCTTTTGGACTCACGTTCAATGCAAATTTCAAGAGGGCACTCTAGGTAGGCTTCCATGAACCTTTGGATTTGGTTTCTGGCATTATCTCTATAGCGCCTTAGATTGCCAGTGGCGTCAATCACAACGTTTACGTTGTTCTGGGTTAATAGCTTTGCAATATAGACAAGGGTTTCATAAACTATGTCGCGCTCCTCAAGTGTGTAGGTGGGCTTGGGGGTTAACACCTTGCGCAAGGCATCGGAAGACAAGAGTTGGGCGCGTATGCCCTTCTGGAGTAAGAATTTAATTAGGGTTTCTGCCACTACCGATTTGCCACTTCCCGGCAGACCGGTAACCCAAACACACCAACCTTCGCCCATTTTATTCTCTCTTTAAAGCGTTTCCGCCTAAATATCCAAAACTCTAATTTTCCACAACATTTATTTCGGTTGCTGTTCTGCATGACTTGAAAGTGAGCGTTTATGCTTATTGTTCAAATTTCCGACGTTCACTGCGGGCCGATGTTTAATTATGGGATTTTCCGCACAGCCATGGATGAAATCAACGCCTTATCACCAGATGCTGTAGTTATAACCGGCGACATAACAGAGAACGGTATATTATCCGAGTTTAAGATGGCTGCTGACGAGTTTAGGCGCTTGAAAGCTAAAAATGTCATTTACATAAGCGGAAACCATGATTATCGTTCTACAGGTTACTTGCTCTTCAAACAGTTCTTCTCCTTCAACCAAGTGACAGAAGTTGACGATGCTGTAATAATTGTGTTAAGCAGTGCCCGTCCAGACAGAGACGACGGCGAAGTGGGACATAGACAAAACCTTTGGCTGGAGAACACGTTGGAAAACTATAAGGACCGTGTGAAAATTGTGGCGATACATCACCACATAATCCCGGTTCCAGACACAGGCGCGGACCAAATTACAATAGTGGACGCTGGCGACGTTCTCAGAAGCCTTGTTAAATCTAAGGCAGATTTAGTCTTGTGCGGACATCGTCATAGACCATGGAGATGGCGAATAGAAGACATGCAGGTGGTGCATGCTGGAAGCGTCTCATGTGAAAGACTGCGAGGCTTCTTCCTTAACTCCTACAATGTGCTGGAAGTGAAAAACAAGAAGGTTGAGGCTAAACTGAAAATCGTCGGAGGAGATTACATGAGCTTTGAAGAAGTTGTAAAAAGGAGGGAAATCCTCCAAACATCAGACGTTTCGCAGTATGGGGATTCACTGGCAAGGTAGAACAATGGGCTTAAAACCCAATTCTAGGCATGCATTCTCCAGAAGGCTGAGGCTGCTGAAATGAAAAAGGTGGCTTCTACATCCACAATCGGAACAACCAAACACATCAACTGGAAAAGCGGCGAAACCGAGGCTTTGCGCAGTTCTGCACTCTTCTGATTTTTCAGCCTCCTTATAGAAAGCCTTAACAACACTTACGCCGTCCGCGGCAAGTAGGCGATCTATGTGCCAGAAACACTTCTTATTAGTCCTTGTGAAGTGTCTCATCAAACGCTTTTCAAGGTTCTTTTGGGCAGAACCAATATAGGCATAAAATCCCTCTTCCAAGGAAAAATTCTTTTGTGCACAGACCTTAACATTTAGGCTTTTATTGACATATATTGCCAGAACGTAAACTCCCTTCACCAAGCATTCTCCGCCTGCAAACCACTACTTTCATACCATTTTAAATCTCTGCAATTGCATTTTCGGAATACCCATCTCCTCAATAAAGCCTTTACATCCGACCATAAATCTTTATCCAACGCTGAAGCCCCAAACCCTATTTGAGGTACGAGTCAACGTATTCATAGTCGAAGGTCTTGGTTTTTAGCATTTTCCATGCAAACTGCAAAATCTTCCTTCTCAC
>JAGTQI010000033.1 GCA_018396955.1 Candidatus Bathyarchaeota archaeon
TGGGAATAGTTCTAATTTCTTTGGCACGTTCTATTTTACCCTGGAGTTTAGCGTTTGCCGCTGGAGCCATGCTTTTTGTAGTCATAGATGAGATGGTTCCTGAAAGTCATAAGAAGGGGTTTGGAAGAAAAGCTACTTTTGGGTTAATAGGCGGTTTCGCGATAATGATGCTTCTGGACAGTTTATTTGCACAAAAATAGAGAATTAATGGTAAAGTTGCTGCATGGATATATTTAAAATAGCTCATGTGAAAGAAGCGCCTAAAAACGGAATGAAATTAGTGAAGGTGAATGCTTTTGAAGTCCTATTAGTAATTATTGATGGCAATTTTTACGCTTTTGTTAACCAATGCCCCCACATGAGGTATCCGCTGTTTTTCGGAAAATTAGAAGGTCAAATATTGACCTGCGGCTTTCACTATGCAAGATTTGATGTTAAAAGCGGGAAACCATTATAAAATAACCGAAAATTCCTTAGAAAAATAAGGATAAAGAGGTCTGGTTCCATCCTGATGATTGACCTTGCTTTATAAGTCAAAAAGTTATTACAAGCAACTATGTTGACATAAAATTTTAAACAAAACTTATAAGAGTTAATCAGCTATCAACAAACTTGGTTTGAGGAATGGCTAAAGAAGAGCTTGTAAAAATGCTGAATAAGGCCCTTGAACTAGAACATGCTGCAAGAATACAGTACCTTGCCCATGCAGAGTTAGTTAAAGGAATAAACGCGGAGCCAATAATCGCCAGACTGAAGGAAATAGCCGAAGATGAGAAAAAACACGAGGAAATGTTCAGAGAGTTGATTGGCAGCTACCTAGGAGGCGTGCCTTCTATGGGGATGGCTGAAACTCATCCTGCTAAAACAATAAGCGAAATCCTAGAAGTGAACATTAAAGACGAAATGCATGCTGTTGACGTTTACACTGGAATCTTGGAAAAAATACGCGAGATGAAAGACGAGCTGAAATACGAATATTTCCAGTTAGAACACAAAGTAAGGCATATTATCTTAGATGAGCAGGAACACATAGCTGAACTAGGCTTACTTCAAGGCAAATGAATAGCTAAACTTTTTTATATTTTATTGACCATACCGTAAACCTAAACGTTTGAATATTTAAGTAGCCTTATTACTTATTGAGTAGTCGATGAACGGGTTAAGCTTAATACTGGGGCAATTTTAAATGGAATCTCTTAAAGCTTCTGTGGTTAAAGCTATAAACGAGTACAATAAGTATAGAAGCCCAGAAGCCAGGGCAAAACTAATTGAGATAAGTGGAAAAGAACTTATTCTGGATTTTGAGGGTTCTTTCTGTAGAACTTGCGGGGTATACGACTACCTTGAAGATTTCATTTATGAGCTGCAGAAATTTGTAGATGTGAATGTGAAAATTGTAAGTTTTAAAGAATACAAACATGAGACTATTAGGGTTAAATACACATTAAAAGTGTGCGATAAAGCACGATCCTAATAAACTTTTAAGAAGACTTTAGTTTTTTGGGCAACACTTATCAAAGTTGACGCCTTTCTAACTCGTTGCTTGTTATCACACACCGAATTTCTATAGTGATTCGTAGTCTTTAAAGTGGGCTTTTTCGACCATCCCCCTCATCTGTTTTACTGCGCCCCCTCCCTATACTTAGGGAGGAAAAAAGGCGGTAATACCGACTTTTCTTTTAACATGTTTCCTTTCGAGAAAAATTGGAATCTTAAGGTCTAGAGATGGCGCATATTAAGTGCTTACGTGTACTACTTTGCTTTGCCAGCCTTATTTTTGCGGATTTAGCCAAAACAACTTGCAGCAAAGAAAAATGTTCATTTTGTTGCCAGTGTTACGCCAATATTTGTAGTGGTTGCCATATATTTCATCGTATATTACGCGTGATTCGCTTTTCGAAAAGCGCCCCTTTCATTTTAAGCACTGTTTTTGGAAGCCCAGCATTTTTTCGGCATACCATTCGTTATGTTTGCATTTCCAGGCGATGCGCTAATGTTGCGACGCTTTAAAGCTGTGTCTGCTGCTAATAATGTTTTTGCTCTTGTAATAGTCACCTTTTTCAATTTGACAAAAATGTTAATGGCAACTTCGGCGCTAATATACGGCGTGCCAGTTGCAGTTTCAATGATTTTTTAGGCGAACGCTACAACTTTTATTAAAAGACTATTACCCCGCTAATTCTGGTTTCCTATCTTTTTAGCATCCATATACTTGAACTTTTGAGCTTTTAATTTTAGGCTGGTAAAGACTCACATGGTATAAGAAAATTTAATAGCTCTTAATTTTATTATTCAAATGTGCCGATGAATGGTTAAAATCGTAATCGACTACAGCAAATGTTTTACCCATGGCGTTATTTTAGTAATTTTAAAGGTTTATATATTACTACTTAAGCCAAACTTACTGGTTTGTTAGTGATGGAGATAGTAAATCTAAGCCCGGTTAACTGGGATGAGGAAGTTACACGTTCATCAATTTTAACTTTGGTTTACTTTTGGCATGAACGTTGCCCATGGTGCAGGGAACTAACACCCATTTTTGAAAAAGTAGCCTCTGACTACTTTGGAAAAATTAAATTTGCTCGACTAAATATTTTGGAATCCCCAGCAAATCGGGAATTGGCAGTTAATCTGGGAGTTATGAGCACGCCCACTTTGATGTTCTTTTGCGGTGGAAGACCATTGATGCAAGTTGTAGGGTTCATGGCTGAAGAGGATTTGAGAAAGACTTTAGATGAAATGTTAGGCAAATACCGTGCATGTCTCAGGCAAAGCACTGATCTCAGAAGCTACATCTTTTAAGCTAGTGGCATAATTTCACGTTATTTTCAGTTCCTCGAGAAAATCCATGATGTCTGTTATTGGTGAGCCTTTCTCATCATGGATTATCTGTTTCGCCGGAGGGAGGGTAAGGTAGAAGGGTATTCTTTTGGCTATGCGTTCATGAAACGTAGGTACAAGCTCGTTTTTATAGAAAATTCCAATGGGAATTTTGTCACCCCACTCTCTTGCTTTTTCCATGGCGGCAACCTTTTTACTGAATTCTTCAGCCACATCATGCACAACCGGGTCGTAGCCAATTTCCTCTAACTTGTAAAGTCTTGGAATGGGTTTTCCGGTTTCGTGGTCTATGCGGTCTTCTCCAGCGTACCATTCCTTTGTGTGTATGTCATTATAGGTTGGGCATGGCTGAAGTATGTCAACCAGGGCTAATCCCTTGTGCTGTATTGCATGTTTTATAGTTTCTTTGAGATGTTTTGTGTCATAGGCGTAAGCTCTCGCAACAAACGTGTAGCCTGCCGCTATTGCCAGCATTACAGGGTTTATCGCTTCGTTAACGTTAGGCTTTGGAATGGCTTTAACTTTCAAACCCCGTTGCAGAGTTGGTGAGGCTTGCCCTTTTGTAAGCCCGTAAACCCCGTTGTCATGTATTAAATACGTCATGTCCACGTTTCTTCTTCCTGCGTTAACAAGGTGGCCAACGCCTATTCCGAGTCCGTCGCCATCGCCGCCAATGGCTATTACTTCTAAATCAGGGTTTGCAATTTTTATTCCCTGTGCGAAGGGTAAGGTTCTACCGTGGAGCGTATGAATTCCATAGGTGTTAACAAAATGGGGCACCTTTCCAGAACAGCCTATTCCAGACACCAAAACTACGCGGTGAGGCTCAAGTCCAAGTTCAGCCAGCGCCATCTGCAAAGCCACCAGTATGCCGAAGTTTCCGCATCCTGGACACCAATCCACAAAAACGTCTGTTTTAAAATCTGTCCACCTAAGAACCATAAGTTAACACCTGCCTTCTAGGCGCTTGACCTGAAAGAACAATCTTTAAAGCATTGTAAACCTCAGTTGTTGTCATGGGCCTACCATTATACTTTAAAATTTGAAAATCCATGGATATACCAGTCTTTTCTTTTATAATTCCGCCAAGCTGCCCTGAATAATTCATTTCAACGTCGATTATTTTTTTAGCTTTTTGGAGAACTTCCGCTACATGTTTGCTGGGAAGCGGATGCACCATGCGAACTTGCAGAAACGCGAGACTAAAACCTTCACCGGTCAGCTTATTTAACGATTCGAGAATTGCACCTTTTGGGGAACCCCAACTGATAATAATGTTTTCGGCATTTTTATCTCCGAAAAAGTTGACTTTCTCGTTTATCGGCACCTCTCGGTCAACAGCCTCAAGTTTTTTCATTCTTTTTTCCACCATTTTAGTTCTATTGGCTGATTCTTCGCTTATGTGTCCAAACTCGTTATGCTCATCGCCTGTGTACCAGTGGATGCCTCCTCTTGTGCCTAAGAAAACCCTTGGAGAAACTCCAGTTTCTGTAAAGGAAAATCTCCTATATTCAACATCCTTAAGCTTGTCTTCGCCCAAAATATTGCCCCGTTGAATTTTAACTTCTTTAGTTTCAAATATTGGAAAGGTTTGGGAACTGTTGGCAAGCGCCTTATCTATTAGGTGAATTACTGGCAACTGAAATCTTTCAGCGTAGTTGAATGCTGTTATAGCGTCGTAGAAGCATTCCTTTATGTCACCTGAGGCAAGCACTATTCGCGGAAACTCGCCGTGTCCAGCGTGGATGGCAAACCTTAAATCATCCTGCCCATGTCTCGTGGGCAAACCAGTTGAGGGAGCTCCGCGTTGGTAATAGGTAATTACAACAGGAACTTCGTTATTTCCTGCCCAAGATAATCCTTCAACCATAAGGGAAAAACCTGGACCGGAAGTGGACGTGGATGCCCTTGCGCCAGTTAAAGTTGCGCCAGAAGCCATATTTATCGCTGCAATTTCATCCTCAGTTTGAAGCACTACAACTCCAGCATCCACTCCGGGAATCCTTGTTCCTAGAATTTCATGGGCCTCTATATACTCGCTTTCATCCGCGGCTGGTGTTATAGGATAGTAAGTTTGAATTCGGCATCCTCCTAAAACTTTGCCAACTGCAACCGCTTGGTTTCCAGATAGAAAAATCCGCTCTTCATTCGTCTGTAATTTTGGAAGTCGAAAGTTTAAGCCTTCTGGAAAACTCTTTTTGGCATATTCGTAAGCGATTTTCAATGCAAGAATGTTCATTTCAACGATTTTAGGCCTTTCTCGGAAAAATGTTTTCACGGCCTTCTCCACAAGCTTTATATCATAGTCCACTAAGCCGAAGGAAACACCTATGGTTAAAACGTTTATCATGCGCATAATCTTGCTCAGCTTATCTATGCCTAGTCTGTTCGCAATCTGCTTAAGCAACTCCATATAAGGAACTTGAAAAACTTGAACTCCGCGCTTCTTGGCATTCTCAAGTAAATCGCCTAAACGGTCGCTTAAACCTTGGCTCTTCAAATAGTTTTGGAAGACTGATTTAAACTCGGGCGGCAAGGTTGGTATTGTTAAAGTTCGCGTTTCTAACTGGTCTTTATCAACAATTATTCCGCCCCCGGGAACAACTTCACCTATGTGGCGAACAACTGCTTCTGCGTCAAAGGCCGCCAACAAGTCTACATCATTTAAATTGGCTGAAACTTCGTGGTTTGATACCCGCAAGTGGAAGTAACTGTGCAATCCCTTAATGTTAGAATGATATTCGCGTCTCCCATAAACATACAACCCGCCGTAGCCGCATGCCCTCCCGAAAATGTTCGCAGCAGCGTCTACACCGCTTCCTTGAGGGCCGCCAGCCATCCAATTAAAATCTACTTCTGCCAAGCCCCTTAGCCACCAGTGGCCTTATCCGTACCTATGCAGCATTCGCATCCAGAAGATTCACCGCAATATGGACAAACACACTTGCAATCATCAATTGGCTGACCACATTTATCACATATTGGTTCGTATTCTCCAGAATTCACCCATCAGCACCCTATATAGAAATGATTTTTATAATAGTTAAATTTTATGTGACAGAATAATAAGAGGATTTATTTCAGAGGACACAAGGCAGATGGTTAAAAGTTGAGATATCTTATGGAAAAGTTTGCAGATGAATGGGGACCCGAAAAGATTCTACAAGTCTACGACTCGGAAACTAAAATGAAAGGAATACTTGTCATCGATAACACTGCCCTTGGCCCCGGCAAAGGCGGAATAAGAATGACTTCCACGGTGGACATAGAAGAAGTTTTCAGACTTGCCAGAACTATGACTTGGAAATGCGCTCTAGCAGAATTACCTTTCGGAGGGGCAAAATCGGGAATAATTGCAGATCCCGAGAAGATTTCAAAAGAAGAGAAAAATAATTTGATTAGAGCTTTTGCCATCGCAATAAAGCCCCTGTCTCCAAGCCTATACATTGCAGGTCCGGACATTAACACCGGCGAAGAAATGGCGATTTACGCTATAGCAAATGGCAACTTAAATTCTTGTACAGGCAAACCAGCATATATGTGTGTTAGACCGGGCGAGAAATGTGGGATCCCTCATGAATACGGTTCGACGGCTTACGGAGTATTTCACGCAATAATGGTGGCTTCAGAGCACGTTGGCTTAAATTTAAAAAGGCAAGAGTAGCGATTGACGGTTTCGGGAATGTAGGCTCTTTCCTAATGAAATACCTATCAGATCATGGGATCAAAGTTGTCGCCGTAAGCGACAGTAAAGGCTGCATATATAACCCTGACGGATTAGAATATTACAAAATGAAACAAATTAAAGCTGAAACAAAGTCTGTTATTAACTATGAGCCGGGAGAAATTTTGAAAAATGAAGAGCTTTTTGAGCTGCCTATAGAGGTTCTTGTTCCCGCTTCCATACCTGACGTCATAAACGAAAAGAATGTTGACAAAATTCAAGCAAGAATGGTTGTCGAGGCGGCCAATATCCCTGCCAAACCAGAGATTGAAAAAATACTTCATGAAAGAGGAATTTTGGTAGTCCCCGATTTTGTGGCGAACGCTGGAGGCGTAATATCCTCATATGCCGAATACTTAGGTGAAAATCCAGAGAAAATGTTCGAGATGGTTAAGGAGAAAATAGTTAGGAATACCCGCTTGGTTTTAGGAGAAACCGCTAAGGCGAAAATCCCGCCAAGAGATGCTGCGTTAAAAATCGCTAAGACAAGGATTAAAGAAGCAATGAAAAAAAGAGGGGTTCCACGTTAAAACGTTTTTGGGCCCTAGGCCATCCGATTTTCGCATGCTTACATTAATTTTTCAACAGAATTTCGTTAACAAATTTTTTAACCAGACGATGCATTCAAAATTATTGTAAACAAAATAATTGCGGTGATGAAAATGAGAAAAATGACTGAAGATAACTTGAAAAGCGCCTTTGCAGGTGAAAGCCAGGCTCATATGCGCTATTTGATTTTTGCCAGGAAGGCGGAGGAAGAGGGATACCTGAATGTTGCAAGACTTTTTAGAGCTATAGCATATGCTGAGCAAGTGCACGCAACAAACCATTATGACGCATTAGGCATGATTCGCAGCTCATCTGATAATCTGCAAGTCGCCATAGATGGCGAAACCTATGAAGTGAATGAAATGTATCCGGCCTACAATGCAGTAGCGAAACTTCAAGAGGAAAAGGGAGCGCAGAGAACAACGGATTGGGCACTTCAGGCAGAAAAAGTACACGCAGGCATGTATCAAAAAGCCAAACAAGCGGTTGAGAGAGGTAACGACATCAAACTTGGTCCAATATACATCTGCGACACATGCGGATATACCGTGGAGGGTGAGGCTCCGAATAGATGCCCAGTGTGCGGAGCGTCAAAGGAGAAGTTTAGGAAATTCTAGGGAATGCTGCAAACTACGAAAATAACAAATACAAAAAAGATCAATTATACTAGAGGAAAGATTTAGGGGAAGGTAAAATGGTGTACGAACCGCTGAACTTTGACCGTTTACTTGGAACAAAAGGGTTTAGCGATCAACTACTAAAAAATCATTTTGCATTATACCAAGGATACGTCACGAACACAAACAAACTGGTAGATTTACTGAGCACCTTCGTAAAAGAAGGAAAATCTGGAACGCCTGAATATGCAGAACTGAAGCGCAGATTGGGATGGGAATTCAATGGCATGAGACTTCACGAATACTACTTCGGAAATATGACAAAGGGCGGCGCGGAACTTGACAGAAATTCAAAATTGTTTAAGAAAATTTTAGAAGATTTCGGAACATACGAAAATTGGGAGAATGATTTTAAGGCTGTCGGAAAAATGCGTGGCATTGGATGGGCAATTCTATACTATGACCCGGTGGCTGGTCGGCTATTCAATTTTTGGATCAACGAACACGACGTAGGTCATCTTTCCGGAGCAAACCCCATTTTAATAATGGACGTCTTTGAACATGCATACATGATTGATTATGGACTGAAACGTGCAGACTATATAGAGGCATTTTTCGAAGCAATAGACTGGAAAGTTGTAGCCAACAGGTTTAGCGAAGCAACTGCGAAAGTAATTAAATACTAATGATAAATATAGAGCTTATACAAATTGATAGCGTTGCGAAAGGCTGTAAAAGAAGTTTGCTTGTTTCGAATACGCTAAAAAGCAAGAGATAGGTCATAAGAAGCTTCAGAGTCATCAACCTCCGACAGAGGTAATCTTCGCTCCCATTTTTTCTCTCATATATTTTTTAATCGTCACAGTTACTCTAAATTTCGCATACATCAAGCATTCAAAATTAATCTAGGCACCCCAAGAACTCTTATATTTCAACTTAAAACATTACAAATTATATTAAAGTTAATGGTAGTGAAAATTTGGCTAAAAAGTAATAAAATAGGGTGAGAAATGATGGGCTTGTTGTTATGGATGAAGCTTGTGGATGTGCTGATCGTTATTTGATCTGCGATGTTCCGATGAAAACAGTAAAAACAAGGCTAAAAATAGGAGGCTTCGTTCAGCATAAAAAGGCTAACTAAACTTTTTGGACCATAGCTATAATAGGGCTATTGCACGTTTTTGCTGCTATTTGGTCGCAGATTTTCTTTTCTGGTATCTCTCTGCACAGTTTTGACAGCAGAAGATGTACTCTTTTCCATTAATAGTTGTGAGATACGCTGCAAGTTGGCATGTTTCTAATGGAATTTTTATGTTGCAGAATTCGCATCGAATAAACTCTTTTTTCATGAGGCACCCTCCTTACTTTTCTGTTTTTTGTGGTAATCTTCTATTGCGAGTTTTAGAGCGTCCGCTGCCAGATTTGAGCAGTGCATTTTGATTGGTGGCAGCCCCTCTAAAGCGTCTGCCACATCTTTTCTTGTGATTTTTAGGGCTTCTTCCAAGGCTTTTCCTTTTGCTAGTTCGGTTATCATGCTGCTTGTGGCTATGGCGGCGCCGCATCCGAAGGTTTTAAACTTTATGTCCTCTATGCGGTTGTCTTTAACCTTTATGTATATGGTCATCATGTCTCCACAAACCGGGTTTCCAACGGTGCCCACACCGTCAGCATCCTTAATTTCTCCCATGTTTCGAGGATTCTTGAAATGCTCCATAACTTTCTCGCTATACATTACTCATCAGCTCCTTAGGTGTTAAGGGGGAAATAGCCCTTAACCTTTTAACAATGTCAGGCATGATGCTTATAACATAATCCACTTCTTCTTCAGTATTTTGCCTTCCAAGGGTGAAAAGCACTGAGCCATGGGCTTCTTCATGTTTTAGCCCTGTGGCCATCAAAACATGGGAAGGCTCCAAAGTTTTCGCAGTGCAAGCTGAACCGGAAGAAGCGGCTACACCCATCATATCTAAGCTCAAAAGTATGGATTCTCCTTCTATGAAGCTAAATCTGACTGCTGCGTTGTCTGGCAACCGCATAGTCGGATGCCCATTCAAAAAAGAGTAAGGTACAGATTCAAGCAGACCCCGGATAAGTTTGTCTCTAAGTCTGCTTAGTCTTTCACTTTCTTCCCGCATTTCCTTCTTAGCTATCTCTGCAGCTTTGCCAAAACCTACTATGCCCGGCACGTTCTCTGTTCCAGAACGCAGCCCTCGTTCTTGTCCTCCGCCGTGAAGTATAGGTTCTATGCGGACGCCCTCGCGTATGTAAAGGGCGCCCACACCCTTAGGTCCATACATGTCGTTAGAAGAAAGGGTAAGTAAATCAATTCCATCTTTTCTTACATCTATTGGAATCAGGCCGTTAGCTGCAGTGGCGTCTACATGCAAATAAGCATTTTTGCGATGAACTATTTCACTTATCTCTTTTATGGGCTGAATGGTTCCGATTTCCCCATTAGCATACTGGACAGAAACAAGAATCGTATCATCTTTTAGTTCACGCTCTAAGCTTTCAAGGCTGATAACGCCGTAGCTGTCAACGGGTAAAAAGGTAACGTTAAATCCTTTTGTTTTAAGAAACTTGCATGGATTTAAAACCGACATGTGTTCGATGCTTGAAGTTATTATATGTTTTCCGCGGTCAGCATTACGATTGGCAACGCCTTTTATGGCAAGGTTGTTGCTTTCAGTAGCGCCGGAAGTGAAAATTATCGATTCTTTTCTTTCAGCGTTAATCAGCTCCGCAATTTTGATTCGCGCCTCATCCAGCGCTTTTCTAGGTTCCTCTCCGAAGGAGTGAATGGAAAAAGGATTACCATAGAAAAACTTCATGTAGGAAAGCATAGCCTCTAAGACGCGTGAATCAATGGGTTTGCCAGCAGTGTGATCCATGTAAATTTTTCTAGGAACAGACATCGTCACCATCTTCTAGAAGCATAGAATCGCATCTGCGTTAATAGCTAGATCGTTAAGGGTTGCTGCGCCTACAATTTTAGCTTCGGGCGCAAACTCTCCACGCGGGATACCTAGTAACATGCAGCTTTGCTCGCACACCATCAGCTTCACTCCAGCTTTTACTGCTTGATCCATAACTTCTTTAAGGGATGGAAAACCATCAATCTTTATCTTTTCAGCTTCGCCCTTCTTGACAACCGTCACTCCCTTTATTAAGAAGTAGATGGTAGCTTCCATATTCATCATAGCCGCTGTTGTCGCCAATATAAATGGTGCATAAGTGCGTTCTGGAACATCAACGCCACTCGTTTGGATATACAAAATTTTCTTCTTCTCTGACACTGATTTCACCTCCACAATTACATTTATTTCACTTTTCTAATTAGAATTTGAACCTGCTTTCCTGTTCTAGTCACGCTTACAATTTGTTGCCCAAGGTTTTTCACAAGGCTTCGAATGTCGTCCTCTGCAGCGGGGTCATCCGCCAACACTTCAAGGATTTCTCCAACCTGCATTTCATTCAACTCCATCCTTGTTCGAAAAACCGGCTCCGGACAATATAGCCCCAGACAATCCAACTTCCTGTTGGGTTCAATCTTCATAATTCATCTCCAAAATAAAATGGTTGAAAGGAAATAAAAACATTGTCTAATGACTACAAAGCATTGCCAAAAGCATTCCGCATTCGACAATTATAATTTCTCTTTTACGTTTTCAGTTTCCTAGTCCAAGCAACAAGGCTTTCCAATAGCTCTTGAACCTTTGCGCGAGTTTTCTCATCGATTAGTCTTCCCTTATCATCAAACTTTTCTCCAGCTAAAGGCACCATAACCTCAGGCCTATTTATCGGATGCATGTTAAGGGTTACTAAAACCTGTCTAAGCTGATACTGAGCGCGGGCACCTCCCAAAATCCCAATAGATGCGCTCATTATTGCCACTGGTTTTCCTTCAAAAGAGTTGTCTCCAGGCGGTCTAGAAGCCCAGTCAATAGCATTTTTCAGAACTCCTGGAAAAGAATAGTTGTATTCTGGAGTTGCAATGAGAATGGCGTCTGCCCGCCTTATTTTTTCCTTAAATTCTTTAACTTTAGCTGGCATGTCCTTCTCAAGGTCTTGATCATAAAGAGGGATACCGTCAATGTCAAAAATTTCTAGTTTAGCATTTTTTGGCATCAACTCAACAGCAGCACGCAACAGCGCCTTATTGTATGATCCCTTTCTTAAACTTCCCGCAAAACCCAAAACTAAAATTTGTTCCACAACACAGTCCTCCTTATTTGCTCCAATTAAATCGCTTAACTTTAGAATCGACATAAAAACTTATTTGCGTTTCCATGGTTAAAATTAAATTGGGGGCGGTTGTTTGGTTAAAGTTCTTGTGGTTTATGATAGTCGAACCGGAAACACTGAGAAGCTTGCTCAAGCGGTGGCTAATGGTGCACGCAGGGTTTCCGGAGTTGATGTAACGCTAAAAAAGGCGAGAGACATCACTCCTGAAGATTTAACGTCTGCAGATGCATATGCTTTTGGCTCCCCCTCCCACTTCAGCATAATGTCTGGAGAAATCCTAACGATGTTCACAAACATATACGCTCACAGGCACGCATTAGCAGGTAAACCCGCTTGCGTATTCACCACAGGATCAGGCGGCCAAGTTACAGCCTTAGAGAATATAGAAAGAATACTTGGCGCGTTCAACCCAAAATGGATAAAACCAAGCATAGCCGTGGAAGGTGCGCCAAAACAAAAAGATTTAGAACAGGCAGAAAAATTGGGAGAAAAACTAGCTAAAGCTACAATATCTAAATAACGGAATAAAGCAGCATAATCAATTCCCCTTTATTTCTAGATTTCAATTCATGGACTGGGAGGGAAAATGGCTGTTGAAAATGGATTGGCACGTCATAGATTTTAACTTATGCACATCATTAGTTTTGGCGGATGTGTACATGTGCAAAAGATTAAGGTCAGAGCTAATCGGATAAGATGATATTAATCGTTATTATGAGCGCTTCTTCAGGAACTTCTCTGAAATGCTGTAGCTGTGACTTGGACCTCGTATATTATGGTTAATATGAAAAACAGAGTGAAATCTGAAACTAACTCGTGTATGCATGAATTTTAAAAGGAAAATTTAATTAGATGTTTGTTAAGCCTTTTGAATGCCTCTGATGTCAAGAAGTGCATTAGTGAACGTCTAGGTCTTCATTAACTTCAAACCTTGACATCGCCTATTTGCCGTCTCGACAACTGCGTGAAATGCTCTTCAAGGAGCTTTCTCAACGATGTCACCAAATTCTTTTGGGAAATAAATTTATTCCACCAATTATAAAAAATAAGATGAAAGAGCTCTTAGCTCTTTTGTTGTCGAGATAAAGAATAGGTGAGAAAAGAAGGGTATCGAAAAATGAAACCAAACTTGTCGACACTAACAAAAGTGTCACTGATTGCCACGATTCTTTTGTTGAGTTCATTAACTGTGTTTGTTGCAAATGCGCAGGTTCCTCCAGCGCTTCTGGATCCTTTGCTTATTCCGAAATACGTTAACCAGCTTACCGGTCCACCACCCGTATATGAACCCACAGTCGCGACAGATCCCAGCACAGGTTTACTTACCCATTACTACACAGTATACATGTCAGAGTTTTACCAGCAGATTCTGCCTCCAGGCTTCCCCAAGACGAAGGTATGGGGTTATGGAGGTATGGTGAAAGACCCCTTAACGGGAACATCGTTAGGCTATTTTCAAAATTCGCCAGGTCCAACTTTTGAGGCTGTAAGAGGCATTCCAGTTCAGGTGAAATGGGTAAACAATATTAGCTCGCCTCACATGTTTGCTGTTGACCCGACACTTCACTGGGCTGATCCAAACAATTTTGGCATGCCTATGCCCCCCTTCGCGCCATACCCGCCTGGTTACCCAGAAGCACAACATCCAGTGCCCCTTGTCACTCACTTGCACGGCGGTGAAGTTCAGTCATACTTTGATGGAACCCCCAACCAATGGTTAACTTACAATGGCATACACGGATCAGACTATTATACACGCGAACCCACTGACCCTAACGCAACAGTCTACTACTATCCTAACATGCAACAACCCACAACACTGTGGTATCATGACCATGCATTAGGCATCACCCGTATTAATGTCATGTCAAGCCTCGCTGGCTTCTACCTCCTACGCGACCCCTACGATCAAATTGCACCGTTGCTGCCAAGTGGGAAATACGAAATGCCCCTTGTGATCTAAGATAGGAATTTCCTAACTGACGGTTCATTCTACTTCCCAAGCATGGGCATCAACCCTAACGTCCATCCATACTGGATGCCGGAGTTCTTCGGCAACACCATCATGGTCAACGGCAAAGTTTGGCCAAACATGAATGTAGACCGGGGACAATACAGATTCAGAATTCTGGACGGCTCAAACGCCCGCTTCTACACACTTTGGTTCCAAATAGTCAGTCCCTTGCCCGTTAATCCCTTACCATTCATTCTAATAGGAAGCGACGGAGGCTACCTACGATCACCAGTCACACTTACAAAAGTGACAATAGCACCCGGCGAAAGGATTGACATACTCGTCGACTTTTCCAGCTTGGCCCCAGGAACAAAAGTGATACTTAGAAATTCCGCCAGGGCTCCTTTCCCGAATGGAGCACCACCAGACCCGAAAACGGTGGGCCAAATCATGCAATTCACAGTAACCGCCAACCCCGGACCGCCACCAGCCACTTTACCGCCGATACTTAATCCTACGCTCAACCCATATCCAAGCTTACCCATAGCATCGAAGCAGAGAACCCTTGTCCTATGGGAAGTTATGGGGCCTGGCGGTCCCCTTGAAATACTCTTGAACAGACAGAAATGACGCCTGCCCATTTCTGAACTTCCAGTGCTTGGAACAACACAAGAATGGATCATAGTTAACCCAACTGCAGACACGCATCCGATACATCTGCACCTGGTTCAATTCCAACTCGTTAGTCGCCAAAAATTGACACGAAAAAGTACTCAGCCGATTGGATTACGCTTAATGGAGGCATGATGCCACCGATTCCGTTGAATTACATACCAAAGGAGTTGCCAATTGGACCATACTTGAAGGGAAAACCGATGCCAGCGCCACCTAACGAACAAGGATGGAAAGACACTGTGCAAGTGAACCCTGGAGAAGTCACAATAATAAGAGTTCGCTTCGCTTCTCAAGACGGATCTCCCTACCCATTTGACGCTACTCAAGGACCAGGATACGTCTGGCACTGCCATATACTAGACCACGAAGACAACGAAATGATGCGCCCCTACCAGGTAATGCCAATGCCATAAACCAAATTATTCCCCCATCTTTTTCTATTTCTGCAAATAAATAACAGAACACCGGTGAAAATCCTTTTTAATCCTATTTTAGTCCAATTTCCATAAAAGAGAATGAATCAAACCCTAATCTCCGATATTTAAACCGATTCGAAGACAAAGGTTTGAACTAACAACAAGCAGGTGTTTTTTGAAATGAGAATTCCAACTTCTGTTTTACTTTCTCCAATAAACTATTGGTTTACTAAACCTATTGGCAATACTGTTTTTCCATGAGCCTCGTTTAAAATCTCTGCTAAAGCCAAGTAGAAGGCGCTTAAACCGCAGATTATACCTTCAACTCCGATTATGCGTGTAAACAATTCCAAGTCTTCTGGTGCTATGGAAGTGTAAGCTAAAAGGGCGGATTTGGCTGCCAGTAGAAAAAATAATATTGCGAGGCTTAGAAAAACGAATTGTAATGCCCTATTAGTTTTTAGAGTGCCAAAGAACATGATAAAAGTGAAAAGTCCCCACATGAAGAAATAAGCCATAAATGCTTCTTGACTTACACTCCATGGCGTAACGCTTCCAAAGAAAGGCCAAACATGATACGCTGCCACATTAGCTGTTCCGAGCCAGTTTAACACCACGAATGATAGCCAAAACAGCCCGTAGGATGTGAAGGCTGTTGTTCCGAAGGTGTTACCTTTTTTATATTCTAATATGCCGGCAATAATTTGGGCCAAGCCGCCATAAAATATTCCCATCCCGAGAATCATGCCGTCAACTGGTCCTAAACAGACGTTATGGACAAAGTTTAGGAGGACTGTTGTCATTCCAAAACCCAACAGCCCCAGCGGAGCTGGATTTGCAGTTTTTTCGCTCATACCTTCAATCCTTCTTTTGTAGAAAAACCTACATAAAAACGAGATGGATATATGCTTTTCTAGCTATTCACTCCATTTCTTACTTACCTGAATATACTTTTCCCAATTCTAGATGGTGGCGGCAAAGGTAATTGATGTAAATGCTAATGCCACCACATGGCAC
>JAGTQI010000035.1:0-10045 GCA_018396955.1 Candidatus Bathyarchaeota archaeon
GGGCTTCTTCAGCCATGTTTTAATGAATTTACCCCAACCACCAACGGCTGGATGGGGAGCATAAACGTAGCCTTTGGAAGCCCAAAAATCAACTATCTCAGAAAAACTGGGGGCCTTAGCATCTCTAGTGGCGAAGATAACATAACCCCTCTTCATAAAAAGTAAGGGGTAATCGCGGACGCTAACCCCCTCAGCCCTAACCCTATCGTCAAAACGCTCCTTCCACAGAGAAGCCCACTCCATCTTAAGCCTCTTTAGAAACTCATCACGTTTGACACGTTCGCTGAGGCTAACCCGCTTCGCTATCTAAACCCCTCCCAAAGGAGCGGGTGAGAAACGTCAAGGATGAGAAACTTAAACGTAAGCTGCCCCTATCCCCCTTCTAATACAAAACAACCCATCAAACCTCCTTATAAACTATATAGAATGAAAAATCTAGTTCAATTGTCTAGAACAAAAAACCACTTTTCTAGAAGAAAAAAATTAAAATCTAGATAAAAAGCAAGCTCTACTAGACAACTAATTCCTAAGCCTTAAAAACTTGACACAACCACTTTAAAACATGCTAACCACCGCTGACATAATAACAGCAATCGTTGAAGAAGAAATATGTAACATCAAAAGCCTGTCCAAAAAACTTGAAATACCATTAGAGAAGCTTGAAAAAATACTCATAGACCTCGGCGAACACGACCTTGTAGAGTACAACCAACAAACAGGAGAAGTGAAACCGTCCCATTGGCTTGCAGACCTCAGCAGGGAGGTGGAAAACCTAAAACCGACAACTGGAACAATAATCCTGTCCAGAAATCAGGAGATAAGGCTTCAAGACATAACCATCGGAAACTTCACAGACGCAGATCTAGAACTAAACGTAAAAATAGGCGCAAAACAAAAGGAAATAGCCATATGTAAACTAACCTAACCCTGTAAAGCAAACTTCACTTCCTTCAACTTTTCTAAAAGAAGCTTACCCTTCTCAGTAGTGTGATAGACAACAGAACCATCACTATTACGAACATTACTGATTAAACCCTTATCCAAAGCCTTCAACAAATACTTATGAAGAGTGGAATAGCTTAAATTCGCCCTGTACATAAGGTGAGTAAGCCTCACACCATTCAAACATACACTTAGAATATCCATAAGAACCTCAACCTCCCCCCTTCTACGACCCACACAAACCACCAAACAACAGTCAGAAATACACATACATATGGGGAAAAACTCTAATAAAAACTTATGGAAACTTCCTCTACAACCACAAACCTCACATGAAGCGCGCTAGCGAATATGCCTATACACTTGTAGACAATATACAAATTTGGCTGCATCCCCATGAGCGAAACAAAAACCGTGAGAATTTCAAAAAGCACACTCAAAATGTTGGCAGGTTACACCAAAAGTTGCATGCACAAACCCCCTGACGAAACACTTAGCATGAAACGGGATTGGCGTGGGCTTCTCAGCCAAGGTATTGTGCGTTGATTCCTTCTTTTTCAGCGATTTCCGCTAGTTTTTATGTAAACTTCTTGAACTTTGTCCGTGCCATTTTCGAGCACATATCTTTTGACTATGGCGCTTGAGTCGAGGTATACTAGCAAGCGCCTGAATCCCTCAGTTCTCGAATGGTTTTCCCCGCGGATGTTTTAACTTTCGGCTGAATGGGTGAAACCTCAATTGCCCCTGCAGGCGCGGAAATCATGTTTTCAAGGGCTTTTACAACTATAAGATCGCTTAGCTCTTCTTCCAAGGCTTCTTCTACAGCCTTGCTTACACCCTTTAAGCCTTCCTCAACGTTTGCTTTAAGTTTGAATTTTTTCCAGAGATCCTTGTCGATTAATATGCTTGTTTTGATTTTATCGGTCAACGAAATTCCCTCCGGAAGGAATGGAGCATATACTCCTATTTTTGTTTTACGTTAACATAATGAACGGGCAAAACTTCGATTCTTCTAGCGTTTTTGCATGGTTGCAGGCTTCTTATAGGGTTTTGTTTTTATGCTATGAAAGGTTTATGTTACTGTTTATTTTTTGTTTGGTTGGTGTTGACGGTTTGAGGGTTTTGGTTACTGGTGGTGCAGGTTTTATTAGCAGTCATTTGGTGGATAGGCTTCTGGCTGAAGGTTTTGATGTTATTGTTTTGGATAATTTGCGCAGTGGAAGCATAGAAAATATCGGTCAGCATGTTGGCGAGAGGGGTTTCCATTTCGTTAGGGGTGATGTTAGAGATGACCGTCTTGTTAATGGCTTGGTTAGAGGCGTTAATTATGTTTTTCATTTGGCAGCTTTAGTCAGTGTTCCCGAATCTCTGAGGGATCCTGTTTTAACTTATGACATTAATGTTAATGGAACTTTGAATTTGTTGAAGGCTTGTGTGGATGAAGGCGTTGAACGCTTCGTTTATGCCTCTTCATGTGCTGTTTATGGAAATATTGAGGAAACGCCCATTAAAGAAGGCTGCCCAACCAGGCCTATGTCGCCCTACGGCGTTTCAAAATTAACCGCCGAAAACTACGTGCGGAAATACTTTGAAGATTTTGGTTTGGAAACCGTTTGTTTAAGATATTTTAACGTTTATGGCCCGAGGCAAGCCTACAACGACTACAGCGGTGTCATAACCAAATTTATAAACCGCGTTAAGAAGGATCTCCCTTTAATGGTTTTCGGCGACGGCGAACAAACAAGGGATTTCGTTTACGTCAAGGATGTTGTCGATGCCAACATGCTCGCCTTGAAAAGTGGAGAAGCTATAGGAGAGGTTTTCAACATCGGCACAGGCGTGGCCACATCCATCAACCAACTGGCTAAAACGCTTCTAGACATCGCTGACAAAAAGAATTTGAAAATTTTGCATTATAGGCCCAGGGAAGGAGACATAAGGCATAGCGTCGCAGACATTTCAAAAGCCAAGGAGAAAATGGGTTACAATCCAAAAATTACGTTGAGGGATGGGTTAAAGAAGCTTTTAATTGAAGGTTAAATGTTTACAAAGCATCGAAAATTATTTGTGAGGTTTAGAGAGATTTATGCTGCAAGGGCTGAGCGTAGGCTATGATTGTTTAGATGCAAATGTATCGATTGAAATTTTCGATAGGCGATCTGCCAGGAGAGATGAAGCTTTAACGCAGCTTTTGGAGAAGGGTGAAAATGTCGCCACAACCATGATCAATCTTCGCGAGATTTGAGTCCCCGTTATGTTTTATGTTTCGAATTAGAAAATTCTCTTTATCCATAAGATTTTGTCAAAGTCTTTGTCTTTGAGTTTACTTCTTTTATGTTAAGCCTTTTCATTTGTGCAGCGATTACGAGGTCATCCCAAATTGACCATGGCAGGTTGAATTGTGACTGCAGGCTTTTAGCCTCTTCAAAGTCCAGTATGGTGGTTTCAATTTTCTGTAGGGATGTAAGCCCTTTCAAAAAGGATAAAAATACAGGTATTACTTCTTCGTTCCTCTTCCGCTTGAGGTAGCTGTACACCTGGGCTATTACTAAGGTTGATGTGGCTGACTCCTCGCTGCCTCGATTTTTTCAATAATGTTTCTGGCTTTTTGTCCATATGTGGGGTCTGCGGCCAAATGATAAACGAACACGTTTGAATCTACAAAGCGCATGTTCACTCCTTTCCAAGGGCTTCTTCAATCTCTTCAATTTCAATTTTTTCGATTTTCGCAATACCTCATGTTTCCTCTACAGATGGCCCTTTAGGCTTAAGCAATATTCCTTTGCTTGTGATTTCCAACGTTAAGTAGTCGCCCTCCTTAATTCCAAGCATCATCCTTAATTTTAATGGAAGCGTTATCCTTCCCTTATTACCAATCTTAATTTCCATTTAAAATTCCCACTTTAAAAGGTACAAATTCTTTTAAAAACAATCCTTTCTTATTTATCCTAATTTTGGTTTAGTAAACGAGTGCCTCGGTGTTGGCTTTTATATCGTTTTATGCGGTTTATGAAGCATCATCAAGCCCTAGAAAGTGCAGCAAAAGCCCAACCTCAGATCCTGTCGGTATAAACCTAGAAAGTCTTGGATGGATTTACAACGTGCTGAATAGCAGCTTTTCCAAAATAGTATCCTGCTGGGGGGTGGATTGATAATAGGAGCCGAGGCCAACAAAAAAGCCATGACGATTATTGAAGCTTTTAACAAGCCTTTCTGAAGCTTCATCCAAAAGAAAAGTCAGCGTTTAGCGTGGCAACCGCTACTACCAGAACCCTTCAAAAAATCAAAATTATTGTCAACGAACCTGTTAAGTAGGCAAGCATTTGGTTTAAAGGATATGGGGTAATCGCACTTACCACAAAATTGATTCGAAATTGTAATGTATTTATTTTTGGCAGTTCTCGCAGACAAAAGTCTTCCTATTAATTGGTTTCTGCATATAGAATTTGATGGGATGCGCGCAAACCGTGCAGAAACCGCTGAACCTATTGTAAACATAAAGTAGGTCTTTAATTTGTTTGCCGTGAAGCTTGCGGTCAAGGAATTGGTCGCTTAACTTTCTCGCAAAATCAACAATTCTTTTTATTTCTTCAGCGGAGAGGTCCCTAATCTTTCTTTCGGGGTTTATTCCAGCTCTAAAGAGGATTTCATTTCTTAAAATGTTGCCGATGCCAGCTATAACCGACTGGTTCAACAATACTGTGCCTATTTTTTCATCGGAGAATTTAACAATGTTCTCAAAAGCTTTCGATCCGTCCCATTCGTTGCTTAGTGGGTCAGGCCCCAGCTCCCTCCTTAATCTTCCAAGAATTTTGCTCTTTTCGTCCAGCTCCACGATGGGCGCGTTGTAAACTACAAGCTTTTTTCGGTCGCCTGCAACCATGAGCCTCACTCTTTCCTTTGGTTTTAACAGTGGGTCATTAATGCCGTAAATGTGGATGGCTCCAAACATCATTAGGTGAATTCTAATGGCTTTGTTATCGAAGAACAGTAGAATGTTCTTGCCGAATGAGTTGGATCCGTGGAACCTCTTTCCAATAATTTCTTCTTTTGGGACGAGGACTTTTTTGGATTTTATAGAAATGTTTCTGACAATTTCATTACGGAATTCATTTGTGATTCTGATGGCGTAGGCTTTAGCTGTTGGGCCTTCAACCATACCTACAATTCTCTTTTTTAAGCGATTTATGTTTCTTGTTATTCATTATTAATACATTTCAAGGGATCCGTAATTCTTGGATCTTAAAATGATTAGGTGGTAGATGTGTTTTGGAGCTTTTATCACCCCTGAACTTGTGTTTACTATGGACTTGATATGTTGTAGTGTTTCCCTTGTCACGTCTTGGTCTATTAGTAGTTTTCCGTCGTTTCTGATTATGAACTCTTTCTGTAGCTCCTGGTGGAGGTTGAGGATGACACCCTTTGTAAGGGTTAATGTGCCTGCGTTCTCTATCACTGGATTTTGCTGGTTAGGGTTGACTGGGTCATCGTGGCTTTGTAAATAATTTTTTAGGGCTTCGTTAATAATGTCGGATACCCTTTTGCCATTTTGCTTTGCTAAAGTGTATATCCTCTGGTATAACTCCTTGTCTAATCCTCTTATGGCTGTGACATGTGACATTTGTTAACATGTTAACTAGTAAACAAGTAAACTTATAAAACTTCCGCTCCATGTCTAATCTCACCATGAAGTTTGCAGTATGCCTAGGCTGCGCCTACCTTCAATTTAATACGATTATTGGAAAGTGGGAATGCACTCGGCCAGGCTGGAGACGCTACATTGATAACCCTGGAAACCCGATGAAATGCAATTTCTATAAGCGTAGAAAGGAAGGGGAAAAAATTAAAATCCTTATGCCGTTAAAGGCTAGGTCACCCGTGTCTGGTGGATTTTAAACTTGCATATTTCAAAAGCGGAGGGCCTCCAAACCCTCAAGATAGGCATCCCGGTGGTTGACGATATTTTCATAGGATTCCAGCCTGGAGATTTCGCCGTAATCTATGGCAATGAGGCACAATCGTTAGGTTTTCTCCTTTGCGTCCGCAGTGTTTCACCTTTCGAAAGCGGCGGCTTAGATTTTCAAGCTGCCTTTATTGACGGTGGAAACTCCTTTAACCCCTATGTCATAGCAGGCTACGCGAGAAGTTTTGGGCTAAACCCAAAAGCTGTCTTAGAAAGGATCCATGTTTCAAGGGCTTTCACAGCTTATCAGCTTTCATCCCTAATCCTCGAAAAATTGGAGGAGTTTCTCAGCAGCCACAACGTCGGCCTCATCCTTGTTTCAGATATAGCCTCACTCTTCATGGATAGGGACATACCAAAAACAGAGGCCCGCGACCTATTCTTGAAAGTCTGCCATAAACTTGCAGAAATAGCTAAAAAGCCAAAAATAGTTCTAGCCACATACACCCCTGATAGAAGCTCAAGGCGTGGAATATTTTTTGACGCTGCCTTATTCGGCCAAATCAACACTCTAGTAAAGTTTGAAAGGAAAAACAAAATTTTAAGGTTCGCTTTACAGGACCATCCAAAAATCAGGCCCTTCGAAATTGAAATCCCAACGGAAAACCTGCTTTTAACAAAGTTTATGGAGGTGTAACATTGGGAAGGACTGTTCCATCATACCGTCAGGCTTTGGAAGCGGAAATCGCCGGTTGGGAAGGCTTCCGAAAGGCTTTAAGAGGCAGAGATCTTGAAGCCTTCGACCAAATGATGAACGCCTGCAGGGCTTACGCTTCGGCTGGTGGAATGGCAACACGTCCAGTTCTTTCAGAAGCTATGTTTATGTGCATACTGCTAAGCCTTCAAAAAGAAATAATGGAGATCAAGGAAAACCTTGAACGACTGGAAAAACAACTTCAAAAGATTTAACGCGGTTAAAGGCTGGATTCTAGACGTTTACCCTTCAGGCCCAAACCAGATAACAGTTTGGATTATAAGTGAGAACGGACAACGCGTGAGGTTTGTTGACAAATATGTGCACCGAATCTATGTGGCCGGCAGCCCCACAGACCTGGAAGAGTTAGCGAGGAGAATAAGCGAAAGCGAATCTGTAGCCGACTTCCGCTTTGTCGAAAAGTATGCAGACTTCATGGAAGCATCTAAAAAGAAGGTTTTGGAAATTGACATGACAGATTATGGGCGAACACCCTTCTTTGCGAGAAAAGTTCTCCGACTGGGCGGATACATGAAGTATCAGCTTTACAACGTTGACGTGCCAATAGCCCAGGCATACCTCTATGAAAGGGATGTTTTCCCGTTAGCCCACGTCCTAGCCTACGGGAAGGCCGAGCAACTGGGCTATGAAATTTTAGACTCGGTTGAAAGCTGCCGGTATGAACTTCCATCCCTACGCAGCATGTGGCTGAACGTAAACGTGCGGAGGGAAGCCCCTATCACGCGCCTCTCAGACAAAATCGACTCAATAACCTTAACCTATGACGGCGAGTCCCTTGTCATTAGCGGCGGCGATGAAGCCGACAAATTACTGGGGATGGTTGAAGCCGTAAAACGCATAGACCCAGACATAATCTATACAAATGGCGGCGACTCTTTCCTTTTTCCATACCTAGCCCACAGGGCTTTGGCCAACGGCATCTTAGACAAGTTCATTCTAAGCAGGGAAGAAATCCCCTTAAAAGCGAAGAAAGGCAGGGGCAGAAGCTACTTCTCCTATGGCCGAGTCTATTACAAGGCGCCTCTAAGAAGGCTTTACGGCCGCATACACATAGACATCAACAACACCTTCATCTACAAGGCCAGCGGGTTGGAGGGCCTAATAGAGGTTTCAAGGACGTGTCGTGTCCCCCTTCACAGGGCTGCAAGGGCATCAATCGGCAGCATTATGTCCTCTCTTCAGCTTTACACTGCATGGAGGGATGAAATCCTCATCCCTTGGAAGAAGCGGGAACCGGAATCCTTCAAGACTGGTTGGGAGCTACTCGTTGCCGACAGGGGTGGATTCATCTTCGAACCAAAATTGGGCTTCCATACAGATGTCATAGAGGTTGACTTTACATCCATGTTTCCAATGCTTATGCTCACGCGGAACATTTCAGCCGAAACCGTTCTGTGCAAATGCTGCCCAAATTCTAGTCTAAGGATTCCAGAGCTAGGCTATCATATCTGCCAAAAAAGGAGAGGTATTGTCCCCAAAACTCTAAACTTGCTTCTGCGGAAACGCCTAGAATACAAAAGATTAGTCAAAGAGACAGCTGACAAGAGGCTTATAGAAGCATACAACCTAAGGCAGTCAGCCCTAAAATGGATTCTTGTCACATGCTTTGGTTATTTGGGCTATAGGAACGCCAGATTTGGAAAGGTGGATGCGCATATAGCCGTCTGTGCTTTTGCAAGGGATGCCCTGCTTAAAACAGCCATGCTTGCTGAGGAGCATGGCTTTGAAGTAGTTCACGGGATTGTCGACTCGTTGTGGATTAAGAAAGCTGGCGTTACACCTAAGGAAGTTGCAGATTTCTGCCGTGAAGCCTCAAACCTTGTTAATGTGCCGTTAAATGTTGAAGGAAAATATCGCTGGATCGTTTTTCTCCCATCAAAGATTATGCCTGAAGTTCCTGTTTTAAACCGTTATTATGGCGTTTTTGAGGATGGAGAGATTAAAATGCGAGGCGTTGAGGCGAGGCGAACTGACACTCCACCTTTCATCAAAAATGCTCAAATTGAAATGATAAAGGTCATGGGCGGCGCCGCCGACTACAACGACTTCATCGGTAAGATTCCAGAAGCCTTAAATGTGTTACGGAAAGGGGCTGAAAGGCTTATTGCAGGACACATCGATGTCAATGATCTGCTTGTTTCTAAAAGGTTGTCTAAACATCCTGAAGAGTATAGGCATCATGTTTTTCAGGCTGTGGCGGCGAGACAGTTAATGGCGGCGGGCTTTGACGTCTATCCTGGACAGACAGTTCAATACTTAATTGTTGATGCGGATAATAGTAACCCGAAAAAACGGGTTAGGGCTGCACAGCTCTTAAACACTAACCCACGCTTTGACGTTCAAAAGTATGTGGACATGCTACTCGAGGCCGGCGAAACATTATTTAGCGTTTTTGGATACAGCATGGAAAGGCTGCGAAGCGAAGTGTTATATGGCGAGAAACAGCTAATCCTCAATTAGCTTTTCTGCAAATATTTTCTGCATTCTCCTTGCATTTTCAAGCATAGCATGATCGTTATTGAAAAACACATACACCTTTTCCGGGTTTGTCGCCAGAATCCTTTCTGCCACATCCTTTAATTCCTCATCTGTGTAATAATGTGAATACCATGCAGTTCTTCCATGCATCCTCTCATAAACAATGCCGTTCGTGTTGAATACGTCGAGGGGATAGTCTGGTGAGTCGACACTAACCCATGTTATGCCAAGCTTTGCCGCCCAATCAACATATTCCCTACTAAACCATTTCATGTTTCTGACTTCAAGGGCGAACCTTTTCCCAATGTTTAATTTGTCAACAAACTTTTCAATTGCAGGCTGTGATTTTGGCGTCATGGATGGTGGAAGCTGAAACAAGTAGAAGTCTATGTATGACTCCAAAGGAGAGAAAAGGCTGTGAAATTTTTCCCAGCATTGAAAAGCCCTTTGTCCAAACTTAAAAGTGTGAGTTATAAGCTTGCTAACCTTAACAGCCCACCTCAACGACTTGCCCTTCACAGCCCATGAGCGAACCATACTGGGAAATGGGAAACGATAAAAGCTCATGTTCAACTCCACAGCATTTAACCCAGAAAACCTGACAAACCAATCAAAGCTCCCATCAACATTCCAAGAGTAGAACCAACCCGAAGTGCCAATAAAACACTTCATCGCTACCAAAATAAAATTTAAGGTTTTAATTAAAAGATGTTTCTAAAAACCGAGCTATAACATTTCTGTTAACTGACAGAACCATCTTACTTACCATTGTTATTTAGAAAAATTTTTACCGTAACTTCTTATCTTTTCAATGGGCTGAAATGAAAAAGGAAGAAGTTGTTAAAAAGGCGGTTTCAAGGTTTAGAGAGGGATATCTCTGCTCCGAATCGATCCTGCTTACGTTCGCGGAAGCGTGTGGAATAAGATGTGAGCTTTGATTGGTTTGT
>JAGTQI010000035.1:10053-15897 GCA_018396955.1 Candidatus Bathyarchaeota archaeon
TTTTGGTGGTGGCATTGGTAGGGCTGGCTCGGTATGTGGAGCTTTAACAGGTGCGGTAATGGCGTTAGGCCTAAAATACGGACGGAAAACGTTAAATGAAACTGAAGCCTGCGAAATATGCTTAAGGAAAAGTTTAGAGTTCTACAAGAAATTTGAGGAAGAGTTTGGAAGCGTCTTCTGCCGAGACTTAACACAATGCGACCTAACAACAACTGAGGGAAGAAGAAAATTTAAGGAACAGCAGATAAAAGAAACAAAATGCACAAAATACGTAGAAACTTCCATAAAAACGCTCCTAAACATAATAGACCAATAAACCACTCAATCGGCAGGACTATCGAATCTTCCATTTCGTTTTAGTATTTTTAGCTATTGTGTATTGCTTGTTGTTTTGAGCATTGTCAATGATCTTTAATGCTTTTTGATTCTAGCCTTGTCTTATCGGCTGCTGAAACAGCCGTTTTTATTCTCCTTACCGCAGGGTATTGGAGAGGACTGGATTTTGAATTGGCTAAAAACATGCCCTTCTCAACAAAAACGGCTTTTAAATAAATACTTGAAATTCATAAAACACGCAATAAATGGAATGATACAAAGAATGTTCCAAAAATGGGAGATAAGCCATAAGCAAGCAAGTTTCAAACTGCAATGCTGTCGAAAATGCAGTTTTAGCCAAGTCTGATGTTGAAATAATAACCGGGCGTCACCCTCTAAGCATTATGGTCTTAAGCCCTGTGAGGTTTTGCTGAAGCAGTTGCCGTTCATGCCATGTCTCTACCGGATTTTTCAATCGATGTCTGAAAAACATTGTACTGTAAAGAGTATAGCTTAACATTTCCCTCACATAACAAAAAACAGCGTAGAGGCTTCGAAATACGGATTTTTTGCAAATATATAAATAATCGCTATTATGCAACCAAATCTTAGAGGGGTCTTGAAGGATATCGCTGCGTGAGGTTGTATAAAAATTGACTTTAACACAAAACTTGCAACCGCTTTAGCTGTTGTCATTGTTCTGCTCGCTGGTCTAACCGCCATTTTGTTAATCATCGAATTTATAAGCTCGGCTAAAAAGTACTGGCAATAATTGTGGCCCTCGGATGGGTCTTACTAACTATCGGAATCATTTTAACACCAGCATAAAACCTTGATTGAAGAGAGAATATTCCATCAAAGTTGCATATTATTTTGAAACAAGAAGCATTGTTTAAAATTGAAGCTTCCTAAGTCTTTCTACTAATGTGGTATCTAGACGTTCTGTAAGCCTGACGATGTCTGCACCAATTTTTTCGAACTCTTCACCGTTAAGAAAGGCGTGATAAAAGTTTGCATGGAATTTTTCGGCGTTATTGTAAGCTTTAACTAATTCCTCCCCGTCTTCGAATGTGCTTAAAATAAACTCTCTTGCAAACCTTCTTTGTTCTTTGTGGTCAGGCAAGGGCCTACCACAAACGATGAGGGCGAGAGCATTTATGAGGCATGAAACCACACCCCACAAAGCCTCCCCAGCCTTTTCCCTGTTCCCCTTCATTCTCTCCTTTTCAAAGTTTTTGAAATAAGTTCGGGCTCTATCCCTGTATTCCATTGCCCGCTTTAAAATATCTTCACTCAAACTTCAAGATCCCTCTTTGTATAAAGGGGAATTTCTACGCCTTCCTTAACAGCCCTTTCAATCTTTAATACGATGTCGACAAGTCCTACGATTAAACCGTACTCCCTAAGATATTCTATCCAGTCTTTTTTCGAAAAGAAAAGATAATCAGAACCCATGTAAGGATAAAGTACAAGGGTTATTTCTTTTCCCTTCAACTCTGCGTATTCCTTATCATCGATTTTTATGCTAAGGATTTTCGCTTTTAACTCGTCACCCGCTACAAGCTCATATGGTTCAGAGAGGTACGCAGAGGAAGTACTAACATAGACAGCGCTTGCTTTGTCTTTTAGAGTATAGGGTGGGCCTCCCACCCATCTAGCAGCATACGCTTTTACTATCAGAGCCGTTTTAAACCCCTTTAATCATATTAAAGTAGCATCCTAAAAAGATTTTATGCATTATAAATATTTCATGAAATTGTTTCGCCCTTCACGTGTTAACCACGACCTTGACCACCGTCGTTATTTTTATGGTGCTGTTTATGAACAAAATGGAAAGGTTCAAAGCAACAACATTGAAGAGAGGAGAATGAGATTATGAAGTGGCTGAAAACATGCCTTTCTCAACAAAAAACGACTTTTGGATAAACACATCAAACTATAGGAATGTAAAAGACTTGAAGGTTGAAGCAACGTTCGCCATAGCATTCGCCATGGCTGAAGGCAATTATCAAACAGCAGAGGACATATCCTTCGCATGGATTGATATGGACCACTTCTACAATAAGCTTGGAAAAGCATGGGCAGTGGAGAGCTTCCTAAAAGAATACTTGAAATTCATAAAACAAGCAATAGATGGAACGATACAAAAGATGTTCCAAAAATGGGAGATAAGACATAAGCAAGCAAGTTTTAAATGCAATGCTGTCGGAAATGCAGTTTTAGCCAATAGCCCCACTTCGGGCTTATAGGCGCAGTGTGAGCGTCAAGTTATCGAAAGCGCATGGAAAGGCTCATAAACAGCTTGTAATAAAGGTTTATAGCGCCATGGGTCTAGAGTCTGTGCTGGCAACAGCCATCCTCGTAATAGCCCTACTGATATTCCTTTTTATGTTTGTAATGGTTGCCCTAACATTCTTTAGAGGGTTTAGGGTGCCTGCCTACCAGCCGCCAGCCATAAAGGTTGAGGACTATGCCTGTCCAAAATGCGGCTCAAAGGATTTAGAGCTTGTGGGTAGAAGAACTTTGAGATGCAGAAAGTGCGGAACAACATTCACAATACAGCCGGAAAAAGCCGAAGTGCATTGGATATTCTGGCCGTTCTTCTGGTGGATACCCATAATATGGCCAATACCCACGAGAAAAGATTAAAAAGTAAAGAATGAGCCACGCGAAGATTTGAAGAAGCTTCTGGAAAGATGGGAATATGATTTTGGACATTTTACTCTATTGGGATTGGCTCCCATGGGCCTCCACGCCTTCTCGGAAACCTAATTCTTAGTTGGCCTTCTCTAAACTCTACTTTAACATCCTCCTTCTTAACGTCTCTCGGAATCCTCAAATTTAAGATTACTTCATCAGCCGTCCTTTCCACATCCACCAGGCTAAACTCCCACCACTCAGGAGTCCAGAAGCCAAAACCGAAAGGCCCAAACCTATAATAATGATGGGGCAAACCACCACCTCAACAAAAACATAGACAAACAAAAATAAAAACTTACATTCTGAAAACTACGTGATCATAAAATAAGCATTGGAAAAGTGTTTAACCGTGTTGCTTGATAATTTCCTTTAGCAAAGCTTCTGCAAACTTTTGGTTTTGATAAGCCTTTATCCTCCTTATGGTTGTGTCGTATGGGTCAATAACTTCTTCCTCCAGCGTGTTAGGGTAGTCTGCTTCGCGGTCTATTTCATCCAACATTTGAATCAACAATTTTCGTTCTTGCTGTGGCATTATGCGGCTGTCCGTCATTGCCGCCGCCCTCGCGTATATCCCCTCATCCAGAAGATATTTTAGTGCTTGGAAGGGAAGCCTGTAAAATTCGCCTTTGGCTCCGGTTCTCTCGGTGAAGCCTTCCGGCGTGGCTGCCTTAAATGAAACCCTAACGTAGAGCTTGTCTTTGAAATCTGCAAGTCTCTTAACATAATTTTTGTCATATCCCAAAATTATGCCGTTTGTTTCAAGTATGAAAAGGGAATATTTTGATTCAGCCACATATCGTAGCAGGCTTAAGAGGTGCTCTTTGCCAATTGTCGGTTCACATCCTGAAAGCCTAAGCTTATCTATCCTCGAAATGCGCCGCCGCCAATATTGAGAGTAGACTATGCCAGCTTCAGCGGCCTTGAAAAGCATTTCAGCGGCTTTCCTCGGCGTGTAGAAATCTCCATAGATTTCTGGAAAGTCCCTTGACCAGTTTGACCAGCAGTAAAAGCACCTTAAACAGCATCCAGCCGCATATCCCGTTGCAACGCCCCTATAAACAGGCACAGAATAGAAATCCGTGTATTTTCGCTCAAGCCCTTCCCGGCCCTCCCGAGTCACAATTCCCTCGGTTTCTTCAGCCAGCTTTATAGGGTCAAAGGGTTTAAAGCTGCGGGAATGAAATCTCTGATAACCCTCCACCAGCTTCAAAGCCTGTTTCCTTCTAACCTTGTTATTTTAGGCTCAACAACAATTTTTAATTCTCCGAGGCTGTTAACAGCGGCTAAACCAATGCCCGACGCCCTAAAAACCTTCAAATCAAGCCTTTCAGCCCTCCCATGGGATGTGACAAGCAAAGCCATGTCATACCCATGGGCCAAAGCCTCCAAAAGCTGAGCTAAACCCCTCAGAAGGTCGTCCCTATCGCTTTTAAGCTCAACCGCCATACGCCAAACCTTAAACTTAACCTCCCCATCAATAAAACAGTTACCGCAACGAATACCGCCCTTAGGAAAACTGGAAACACAACCCTCCCCCTCATAATAACGCCTAACAGCCCTCCGTAAAAACGAAGCCCTCATACCAACAAACAATAAAGCCCTTTTAAAGCTATAAAAGTTAGCAATCTCACCTACCAAAATTTTAATCAAATTGTCAGGCTAAATGTGTGTTGATGGCTAAAGTCCACATTTTAATGGTTCCAACCCTAAGATCTTCAACAGCGAAGGCGGCAAACCTAATTGTCCAATCAGATTACGACACCATCTTTCTAAACTTTCCATACAACCTCCAATCAATTGTTTTAAGCTACGCTGCCCATCAGATAACCCTGAACCACCTCCTAAACATGATAAGGATTCAAAACCTAATCCCCGAACCTGTCACCACATGGATTTACTTAAACCAGCCTCTCCTTGAATGTTTACCAAAACTAAAAGAGGAAACCAAAATTTTCTGTTACAAGGATGTGGACGGCTTCCACATGTCAATGGAAGCTGCATCCAAAATCGCAAGCCTAACCCTAAAAGTAAACGTCACAGAAAAAATTGACATTGAAGAATGGATTCTAACACTTAAACAGCTTATAAACCAAAACTTAACAGATTTAGAAGCAGAATTCATCGCTTCTAGGGCTGAAGGAAAATCCATCTGCATAACAGGACTAAACGGCTGGAAACTTGCCAAACGCATAAAAGAGTTCAGTCACAAAGTCACACTTAAATGCGTTGAAAGACAATATGTTATGAAACCCCTAGAAACCCTAGAAATCCTACTGGAGAAGGGAAAACCAGAACCACAAACCATACAACAACTAATAAAAGAACACGCAACATTCATAAAAAATTACGTGCTAAACACCAAAAACATCGACGAAGCATACTACACATGGATTAAAAATTACAAACTCCTCAACATAAATGCAAAATCCTAAACACCCGCCCATTTAAAAGTTAAGCTGCTGTTAGCAGCGAATAACAGTAATATCTATTTACTTAATCTCCACTTATTAATTCAAAAATATAATGTCAACAAAAACCTAAAAAGTTTCAGTTTCGCTATTCGCCGCGTCTACAAACTTTCTCATTTTTTCAGTTAATTGCATCACGTAGTTCAAACTGTTGGATAGTTAAGCATTTTTTGGCTTCAGCATCCCACAACGTTTTTGACCAGAGGATTTAAGCTGGACTAGGATTTGTGTTAACGATACTATTCTTTGGTAAGGGATTGCACTTGAGGGTGTATCGTTTCGTTTAAACATTCCATGTTTCGGCTGCGGAAGGGGCGAATCTTGTACCAAGCCTTCTTAAAAAGAGTTGTAGCGTTCTTTC
>JAGTQI010000036.1 GCA_018396955.1 Candidatus Bathyarchaeota archaeon
GGTAAAGGCGATGCTGGACGAGTTTCCATCATTGAGGGAAAAAGTTAAGGTCTACATTGAAAAACAGAAATCAAAGTCTTAAACAATTTTATTTAGATTATGATTCCTTTTCAGTAAATGTGGCGGAGGAACCTTAACATTATTTTTGTCATTATCATTTTCAGATTTGAGAAGCCCTGTCAACTCGCGATAACGCTGTAGAAAATTTAACCCTTTAGGTGTCGCCTTATAAATCTCCTTATCCCTCTCAACAATTCTGTCGATAAGGTTGACTTTTAGCATGAACTCTAAATAATCGTTAAGCTGTGTGAAGCTTAAATTAGCCCTATACATAATTTGGGTTTTTAAGACACCGTCTTTAGCTATGTCTAAAATTTCGGCAATTATGTACAGCTTATCTCTCCTCTTCTGGGTTGGGTTGGCACCCCAAACATTCATTCCCACAATATTCCTCTTTCACAAGCCCTTTCTACGATAAAAAGGGCGGACTGTGTGTTTTAAGCGGTGTTTCCCAGAAGCCACTATTACAATTATCGAAATATTATCTAGAACAAACTTCTATAAGGAAAGCCTTTAATCCCCAACACGAAGAAAAGTTCTCTCTAAGGAGCGAATAAAAATGATTATTGGGTTGATGGCTGACACACATGATAACCTGCCCATGGTGGAAAAAGCCATAAAGAAGTTCAATGAAGAAAAAGTTGAATTAGTGCTTCACGCTGGAGATTATGTGGCGCCTTTTGTCGTGCCGAAATTTAGGGATTTAAGGGCTAAGCTGATAGGCGTTTTCGGCAACAACGACGGAGACCGAGAACTTTTAAAGAAGAGGTTCAGCGAAAATGAGAGGTTAGAGATTAGGGGGAACTTTGCAGAAATAAAAATTGGAAAAGCCAGAATCGTCTTACTGCATGGAAGTGAGGAGGAACTTTTAAAAGCTATAATCAACAGTGGAAACTTCGACGTGGTTGTCCACGGACACACCCACAAGGCTGAAACTTACAAGAAAGGTAAAACTTTGGTGGTGAATCCCGGCGAGGTCTGCGGCTATCTAAGTGGAAAACCAACAGTTGCGTTGCTGGATGCAGAAAAACTTGAAGCAAAAATAATCAATTTATAAGTTTAAAAACCGGTTCTCAGCTTTGTTATATGGCTGTCTTCTTTCATTGGCTATTTTAAAAAGTTCCACAAGCTCTTCGTCTTTTGCTCCATTTCGAATGGGCGTTAGAATGTCTACTGTGTTGTCGTTTCTCATTAGGCACGGCTTAAGCTTTCCATCGCTTGTTACGCGTAAGCGTGTGCAATGCCAGCAAAATTCTGTATTTTCTATTGGGCGGACAACTTCAACCTTTACGTCTGGCAAGTGGTATATGTGGCGGTTTTGCATGTATTTTCTGGCTTCAACTTTTCTGGCTTTCTGCTTTAGCATTTCCTCATACTCGTCTAGGGGCTTGTGATAGGTAGCGTAATATTCGCTGGTTATGTTTATGGGTTCAAGCTCGATGAGCTGTAAAACCGCGCCGACCTCCCTTGCGAAATTAATCATTTCTGGCACTTGATAATCATTAACTCCTCTTAAAACAAGCATGTTAAGTTTTACCGGGTTAAGTCTAGCTTCAACAGCCGCCTTAACACCATTTAAAACGTTCTCGAGTTTGCCGCCAGTTAGTTTGCAATATGTTTCCCCGTCTATTGTTGGTAGGTTTATGTTCACACGTTTTAAGCCACTAGCTTTAAGCTCTTTGGCTAGGGGTTCAAGAAGCGTCCCATTAGTCGTCATTGAAAGCTCTTCCAAGCCCGGAATGGAAGCTAAACCATTAACTATTTCTAATATGTCCTTACGGAGGAGCGGTTCCCCACCAGTGAGTTTAATCCGTGATATGCCTAAACTGGCGGCTATCCTTGAGATGCGCACAACTTCCTCAGCCGTCATTTCCGTAATATGCTCTGTGTTTTTGTCTTCGCCTTCAGCGTGACAGAAGCTACAGTGCAGATTACACGGTTTTGTAAGGGCTATTCTTAGATTTAACAGTGGACGTCCATAACTATCAACTAGCGCCATCGTTATTCCCGCGCGTGCTTAACGATGTGTGCAGCTTCCGGCAATATAAGCTTTTCAAGACAAAGCCTAACAGCATCCATGGAACCCGGAATGCAAAAGAAAACCTTACCTTTTACCACGCCGGCTGCAGCCCTTGATAAAACCGCGGCGGAACCCACTTCACCATAACTTAAAAATCTGAAAATTTCGCCGAAACCAGGCAATGTTTTCTCGAAGAAAGGCGAAACAGTTTCAATGGTTATGTCGGAAGGTGCTATGCCCGTCCCACCACAGAAAATAACAGTGTCTACATCTGAGTTTAGGGCATACCTAACGCCATCTTCTATGAGAGTCTTGTCGTCAGGTATGAGCCTTCTAAAGGAAACTTTATGCCCAGCACGCTTAACCAGCCTTTCAATCAGGTTGCCTGATTCATCGCTAACTTTTTCACCCTTTTTCAGCTGGTTGTAACGGGATGTGCTGACGACAAAAATTCCAAAACAGAGCTTTTTGGGGGCCTCAGCCCTATGCCTACGCGTGCTTTCACTCATTTCCCGCTTTTCCTTTAATCTTCTCAACAACACGAATTTCTTCGATGACGGTTGATGGATACTGTCCCTTTTCGTCCTTCTCATATTGCTTTACCATGTCCCAGATTGTTAAGAGGCTTATGCTTGTTGCCACAAGCGCCTCCATCTCAACGCCTGTTTGGGCTTCGGTTTTCACGGTGGAGGAAACTTTAACGGTGGAATTATCTAGAATTTCTATGTCGACTTTCACGTTTGTTAGGGGCAGTGGGTGGCAGAAGGGTATTAAGATGCTTGTTTCTTTTGCAGCTAGTGTCCCTGCAATCTTGGCCGTATAAAATGGGTCTCCTTTCTCAACTTTTCCGTTTTTTATTAGGTTTATGGTTTCTGGTTTAAGCCTAATCTTCCCCGTGGCTGTTGCTTCCCGGTAAACTTTTGGCTTTCCAGTTATGTCAACCATGGCCACACAAATCACAGCTCCATTCAGAATTAATAAAAGCCAACTTATTATTTAACGGTAGTTCTAAAAGATTTGGCTGGTTCTTCGCTTTTATCCCAGTTTTCCATTAGGCTTTGTATAGCCCTAGCCTTTGCAGAGTTTATGTTGAAACGGTATAAGCGGATTCTCCCAAACCTTTTATGGTAGAGAATACCCTCATTTTCGAGGATTTTCAAGTGTTTCATGGTTGTCTTGTGGTTTGCATTTATTCTTCTAGCTATTTCTGAAACGTTTAGTTCTTTCACCTGATTTAGGATTTTTAAAATTTTCACGCGAAGCCTGTTTCCAAGGACTTCTTCTATCTGCATGATGTTTGAAATTTTGGCGCAGTTTCTATTTAAGTTTGGTCTTGATACATGTTGTCTACAACTTTAATCCATCTTGTTGCTAGCATCTGGTCGAAGTCTTCGCTTTTTGGGTCTAGGTCTGAAGCCACTAAATGCCAATGGTCGTTTATTGTGGCGAAGGTGCTGTCTAAAATCACAAATTTTGGCGTGTATTTGAAGACTTCACGTCCTATCTGCGATATTATGTTTAGGGCACGTTCATAAGCCTTGTAGGGTATGGTGTGCTGGTGCCGCTTATAGATTATCATGATTCTCTCCCTATGCCCCTTAAGATTCTTTGTTCGCAAAACAATGAAAGAGTCATCTTCATAGAAGATTTTCTCTTTTTGGAGGTCTAATTCACAGAGGGGGCAGTTAGCCGCCATCGCTCATACCGCCTAACCATCAGGTAATAAATTGCGTGAGGAAGCATATGTATTTATTGCATTTATCCACCTTCAACCTCCTTTTCTAAAAGCGTGGTCAACTCCTTCTCTAGTTCCTTTACTGGGATGCTGGGAAGGCATAAAAGCGTGGTTCTTCCCCGCTGACCAGCAGATGAGACGCTCTTTTTAATTATGCCTAGGGCTGAAAGCATTTGCAAGTACTTCCAAAGTTGCGTATGGGTGTGGGGTTGCACACCAAACTCTTCGCAGACAACAGCATATGTCCGCTCCACCTCTGTTAGAGAAGCATAAGCCCTATCACTGTTTTCTTTAAAGAATCGCGCTAAGCCCAGTAGTAATAGCTTCTCATGTAGGGTTAATGTGGCGAGGTCGCTTTTCCTTGCAATCGCGTATATGCTTGACACTGCTTTTCTGACAAATTCCGGCGGCACATAGCTAAAATCTTCAGCGTCAGCGTACTTACCAGCCCTCCATAAGAGTTCTATGGCAAAACGGGCGTTTCCACCTTCTGAACGGGCAATTTCAGCAATGAGGTTTACTGTTTCCTCAGGGACTGTAAAGGGTTTGAAGGCTAGCTGAACTCTGTCATTTAAAATGTCTATTAGCTGCTCTCGGCTGTAGGGCTCAAGGCGTATTATGTTGGATTGCAACGTGCTCCTAGTGCTCGGGTCAAGCCCTTCAATAGACTTTAGGCTTTTCAGTATACATATAAGAGAAATCCTCTGCGGCTTGCCGAATCTTGCCTCTTGTAAGCGTGTAAGCTTGTAAACCGGCTCCGCCCCTTCCCTTTCAATTAGGCTTTCAAGCTCGTCTAAGACTAAAATGACATGGGCGTTTTGCTCGTCTAAAACTTGTAGGAAAATGTTTAGCAGTTCCTCTGCTGAAAAGCCGCGTTTTGGAAATGTTGGGTGGAAAGTTGAAACTGCATAATGGAGTATGAGGAATAGGCTTCCACGGTACTGGCGACAATTTACATGGATACAATGAAGGTTTATTCCCCTCTGCTTGGCTTGCTGGGTTATGTCTGCTCCAAACCTTTGGGAGAGAGCTGTTTTTCCAGTTCCAACATCCCCCACCACTAGGACTCTTTGAGCCATTTTTCCAGGAGCAGCTAACGCGAAGCTGAAAAACTCCGTGAGCAGACGCATTTCAGCCTCTCTGTGGGGAAGTCTGTTTGGAACATAATTTATGTCAAGCTTCGCTTCGTCTTTAAACACGCTTCTATTGGCTGACAACTTCTAAACCTAAAAAGAAATACGCTTAAACCTCTGTTATCTTTTTCCCCTAAAAATTTGAATCGCCTCTTAGAAACACAAAGCTTTTAAGCTGATTTTCGTAATTTACAGCGAACCATAAAATGATTCCAAAATATTTCTTTCTGACAAGGGGCGTCGGAAAGCACAAAGAGCAACTTCAATCCTTCGAGTTGGCACTGCGGAATGCTGGAATCCAGCACTGCAACATAGTGAACGTTTCAAGCATAATACCGCCCGGCTGCAAGCTCATCCCAAAAGAGAAAGGATTAAAAATGCTTAGGCCCGGCGAAATAACATTTGTCGTTTTGGCTAGAAACCAGACAAACGAGCCCCATAGGCTTATTGCTGCCTCGATAGGCGTTGCAATTCCATCTGGAAAAAACAATTATGGCTATTTGTCAGAGCACCACTCTTTTGGGCAAACAGATGAAGTGGCCGGAGACTACGCTGAGGATTTGGCTGCGACGATGCTGGCAACAACTATGGGAATTCCATTCGACCCCCAGACGGCTTGGGATGAGCGGAAACAACAGTTCAGAGCAAGCGGGCTCATTATCAAAACTACCAATATAACGCAGTCAGCCACAGGCGACAAAAACGGCTTATGGACAACAGTTATTGCGGCAGCCGTCTTCGTTCCCGGAAGGAGAACCTAGCCTTTCAAACCCGCTTTTTCTTCCCTTTCATCTAAAAGGATATTAGGCTATTGCATCTAAAACCAGCATTGTTGGTGAATAGGCTTTGCCCTTAAAACTCAAAACTCCTTTGATTCTGGTTAACTTCAAAACCTATTTGGAGGCAACAGGCAGGAGGGCTGTTGAACTTGCAAAGAAAGCCGAGAAAGTCAGCAGCGAAACTGGCGTCCAAATAGGTGTGGCCCCCCAGTTTACAGATATAGCCGCTGTTACAGAAGCTACGGAAATCCCGGTTTTCGCCCAACACATTGACTCCATAGAACCCGGGAACTATACGGGCCACGTGTCAGCTGAAGCCGTAAAAGAAGCCGGGGCTGTTGGAACAATTCTTAACCATTCTGAAAGGCAGCTTAGGCTTTTTGAAATTGACGCCGCCATAAAAATAGCTCGGAATACTGGACTTGTTTCGGTTGTCTGTGCCAACAACCAAAGCATAAGCGCTGCTGTTGCTGCCCTAAATCCAGACGTGGTGGCTGTTGAGCCTCCAGAGCTTATAGGAACTGGCATACCAGTTTCGAAGGCTAAACCTGAAATTGTTAAAGCCACCGTTGAGCTTGTTAGGAGAGTAAATTTGAAAGTTGTGATTTTATGCGGTGCTGGCATAAGCCGTGGTGAAGACGTGGAAGCAGCCTTAAGGCTTGGAACTCAAGGTGTGTTGGTGGCAAGCGCTGTTGTGAAGGCAAAAGACCAATATAGGGTTTTGCGGGAATTTGCTGAAAAGGCAAGGTTTTAGGAGACAAGCCCTTTGAAAGTTGAAGCCGAATGCGCAGCTTGCATAATCAGCAGAGGGGCAGCTGAAATCAAAGAGGCAACAACCAATCCAGCCTTGCGATTCAGAGCTATGATGGAGCTTCTCCACATGCTAAGCCGGGAGTTTAAACCATCAGCCGTTCCAGCAGATTTAGGCACGAAGAGGGACCGCATAATAAAGAGAGTTACTGGAAACAGCGACCCTTATAAGAGGAGCAAACGGTTATGCAACGAAAACGCCTTGAAACTTCTACCGTATGCGAGAAAACTTGTTGAAGAAGGCTACACACTGCAGGATAGGTTTAAGAGGGCTTGCCTCTGCGCCATGGTTGGCAACACCATGGAGTTTGACATCCCCGGGCACAAGTTCACATTTAGGGGTTTAAGGAAAAGCCTAAGGGATGCAGGAAAAGACCTAGTTATCGACGACATTGGCAAAATCTACGAAGTGGCAAAAAGTTTTAACACTGTTCTTTATTTGACAGACAACGCTGGTGAAATAGTTTTTGACACTTTAGTTGTTGAACAGCTCAAGAACATGGGATTGACAGTCATTGTGGCCGTTAAGGGCGGGCCAGTTATAAACGATGCAACCTTGGAGGATGCAGAAATCTCTGGCATGACTAAAATTGCCGATAAAATTATAACAACTGGAACAGACGCCGTCGGCTTAGCTCCAAAAGAGGTTTCAGCTGAATTCCTAAGCTTTTATGAGTCGGTGGACATGGTTTTCGCTAAGGGTATGGGGTATGCTGAAACACTGACAGAGTACGAACTGAAAAGGCCGCATGCTTTGCTTTTTAGGGCGAAGTGTGAGCCCGTGGCAAACTTTTTTGCCGTTGCAAGAGAGAAGAATGTTGCAAAGTTGATGCCGTAAAATGAAGAAGTTTATACCATCCATACGTCTAAATGAAAAAGCGCTTTCAAACGTTGGAGACTCGCTGCAAAAAGAGTGGATTATAACGAACGGTTTAGGAGGGTACGCATCATCAACAGTTTTGGGAATAAACACAAGGAAATATCACGGGGTTCTCGTGGCAGCTTTTAAGTCGCCGAGAAACCGAAGGGTTTGTGTGGCTAAACTGGACGAAGAACTAAAAGTTGGAAATGCCTTCTACCCAGCCTTCGCCAACGAGTTCCAAAGCGGGATATTCCCAAGGGGACATGAGTTTCTCCAAGAGTTTCATTTATCTCCATTTCCAAGATATGTTTACAGTATCCAAAATGTCAGGTTTTCAAAAACCCTTTTTATGCCATACAAAAGGAATGCTACCATAACAGCATACGAGTTCTTTAACGCCAACGCAGTCAACGTCACCGTTCGAATTTTTCCGCTGATAACGTGCAGGCACTTCCATTCAATTGTGGACAGGTGGCATAACCCGCCAAAGTTTTCCCAGAAAACATTTGGCAGAAGAGTCAAAATAAACGTTGAAAAGCCGCAAGCCACAATAGTTCTTGAAGCAACGCATGGGGCTTATACTCAAGCCGAAAGATGGATAGAAAGGATTTATTTCCGTGAAGAGCAAAATCGCGGAGAAAGCCACTTGGACGATTGGTACCAGCCAGGATTCTTTGAGATAAAAGTTAGGGGAAAATCAGCCGAAAAGTTTGGGTTGAACGCTGTAGCTGGCGAGGATGAACCGATTGTTGAGGAAGTGGCGGATGAAATGCCAGTCACAATGTATGACATTGAAAATTTGTACAATGCCGAGTGTGAGCGCCGCGAACAACTACTTGAAAGATTTTACGAAGAACACAAAGGCATAGAAACGCAAGATTGGCTCAGCTGGCTTGTTTACGCTACAGACATGTTCATTGTTGGAAGCTTTGAAAAGGCTTGGAGGTCTGTTGTTGCCGGCTACCACTGGTTTGAGGACTGGGGAAGAGACACCTTCATATCTCTGCCTGGGCTAATGCTTGTTACTGGAAGATTTGAAGATGCCAGACAAACTTTTCTGGCATTCAACCAGCATTTTATGAATGGCTTAATTCCAAACTTCATTTCAGACGCGGATGCCAAACCGGTTTACAACGCTGTTGACGCCACGTTATGGTATGTGAACGCCGTCCTCCAATATTTGAAATACACTGGTGACTTCGAATTTGTTGAGAGAAACTTGTGGAAAAACATGAAGACAGTTGTTGAAAACTTTGAAAAAGGAAAAAGCCCAAAAATCCGCATAGACAATGATGGGCTTATTTTGCATGGACCACAGTTAACATGGATGGACACAGCTATAAACGGGCAACCCGTAACGCCGAGGGCTGGAAAAGCTGTTGAAGTTCAAGCATTGTGGCACAACGCTCTTAAAACGCTGGAGATTTTGGCTAGAAAATTCAAGGAGGTTGACACAGCTGAAAAATTTGCGCAGTTAGCTGAAAAGGCTAGAGAAAGCTTCAATGCAAAGTTTTGGAATTCTGAGAAGGGCTGTTTATTCGATGCTGTCGATGAGCACGGCATTGGCGACCCTTCCATTAGGCCCAACCAAATTATTGCAGTAGCATTGGATTTCAAAATGCTTGACGAAACGAAAAGCAGTAAGGTGGTTGATGTTGTGCGCCGTGAGCTTTTGACACCTTTTGGCTTGAGAACCCTTGCCAGAGGCGACCCGAGATATGTGGGCTTTTATCGTGGGGACAGACGCAGCAGAGACCTAGCCTACCATAATGGCGCCGTTTGGCCTTGGCTTCTAGGGCCTTTTGTAAGGGCTTATTTAAGGGTTGAGGGTTATGGCGAGTACACGCGGGAATACGCTTTTAGAAGCTTCCTTGCACCACTTCTCACAACGCAGGTTTTTGCTGCTGGGTTTGGAGCCATAAGCGAGGTTTTCGATGGAGACCCGCCTCATAAAGCTGGGGGTTGCATAGCCCAAGCATGGAGTGTAGCCGAACCATTAAGGGCTTATGTTGAAGACATCCTTTATTTTAGACCGCCTTTTGAAAGGGAAATTTTCAAAATTTAAGGTGAGATGGCTTTTCTTAGGCTTTCTGCGGCTGTTTCTGGAGAAACCGTGTTGATATACATGCCTGTGCTTTTTTCAAATCCAGCCCAAATGGCAAGTTTTGGGTAAACCTCCAAATGCCAATGGTAGTAGGGACGTGAAGCCTTTTCCATGGCTATGTGGAAGCCAAAATTGTAGGGCGGATCGTTCAGAAGATTTTTAAGCGCGCCCAAGGATGCCTTTAAGGTTTCAGCGAAACTTTTCCTCTCCTCCTCCGAAAGCTTAATGGGCGAAGCCTCATGCTTTTTGGGGAATACCCAAAATTCTAGTGGGTTTATGCTTGCGTATGGTGCGAAAACTAAGAAATGCTGATTTTCCATTATGAAGCGGGGGCTTTCCATCTCTTTCTCCATGATTTTGCAGAAAATGCAGCTGCCATTTTCACGCCAGTAACGGCGGCTAGCAATCAACTCCTCTCTAACGATTTTCGGCGTGAATGGTGTTGCTATTATCTGGCTGTGGGCGTGAGAGAGCGAAGCTCCAGCCTCTAAACCATGATTTCTGAATATAGAAACATAACGCACATACGGCTTTTTGGAAAGCTCACCGAGTCTATCCAAATAAGCATTTATAACGTTGACTAGTTGGGGTAGCCGCGCATCTGATGGGTGCTCATCGTGGTTTGGGGATTCCACTAAAACCTCGTGATGCCCAACAGCATCAATTAAAGCCAAGTCGTGAACTTTCACGATTTTCCTTCTGCTCGGAGTTTCTTGTGGTGGACTGAAGGCAGGGAAAAGGTTTGGAAAACAGCGGACTACCCAGTTCTTATGCCTAAAACCATCTTCGTCCCTCGTCTTCTCAATTTTTCCTTCAGATTCTACGTAGACAAGCAGCGCTGGCGGCGTCATGTGCTCGTTTCCGGGACAGAAGGGACAAGTGCTTGTTTTTGCTGCTGCCCTTTCCCCTTTTATGAAGTCCGTGGGTCTGCGTCCGCGTTCTGTGGCTATTACGACCCATCTGTCTAGAAGGTAGTCTTTTCGAAGTTCGTTGTGGGGCATGCTTGTAAACTCCAGTTGACATTAAGGTTTGCTGGCTACAAGATTTAGAGTTTTCCAACAAATTTTGGCTTGCCGAACAACCAATAGTGCTAGCCCCCTACAGATTTTTCACATTAACCAGCACTATGCTCGATTATCTGCTTGTAAGTTTTTGCGCTTTTCTGCATGATCCGCTTTTTGGTTTGAAGGTTAACTGCATATAAGCCGAACTTTACTTTGAAGCCTTTAGCCCACTCATAATTGTCCGTTAAAGCCCAATGGAAGTAGCCTCTAACGTCTAGTTTCTCCTCTTCAGCGGCTTTTTCCAAAATTGTGATGTGGTCTTTCAAGAATTTTTGTCGGAGCTTATCCTCTGAGTCAGCTACGCCATTTTCTATTATATAAAGTGGTTTGGCGAATCTTGCCATGGCCTTTAGGGCTTTAAGGAGTCCTTCGAATGATTTCCCAGCCCATGTCTGATGTTGGCTTGCCATCGGCTGATTGGCTGTTGGGCTAGCATCCAAAACCGTAGTTTGGCACGATTTTTGGAACTGCTGAATTCCAGCAAACAGTTAGCCAGCAAGTTTCTCTTCCCTTAATCACGAAACGCGTGTAATAGTTTACGCCGAGCCAGCCTTCCGCAACAGCCCGCGGGAAAAACTGGTTGTGCATGTTATCCATAAAACGTGCTGCCTCAACATCAAGCCTTTCGCATGCATGAGCGGTCGTAGGCTATAGCATGAGCCAGAACCATGTTTTTGGGCCTTTTTAGCAGCTCTAAAATTGTTCACCCCAGGAGGGAAGCCAGACTGGGCTATCATATAGCCAGCCCCTCAGACAGCCATTGGCTCGTTAAAGGTTGCCCAGTTGTCAACCAAGCCGCACAAACTCCAAGCCATGAAAGCCGCGTATTTTGTGAACTCGATTATAGTGAACTCTTCAAACCAGCCCTTCGGTCCCCGCCTAAGCCTCGCCGCCCGTGCGGTCAGCGGGTCATGAATCCATAAGGGAAGCGTAAAATGGTTTAGGCAGACAAAGACCTTAACCTCCTTTCCCTCAAATCCTCTATGATAAGCCTATAACGGTTTAGAGCCTCTTTATCCGCCAGTTTTTTCAACTCTTCGATGGCTTTGTCGTCCACCTCCACTTTTGATAGTTGCCGTCGGGAGCTCTATCAACCCCAACGCGAACGGCTAACGTGCTTTTCGGAAAGATTCTGCTTCATCCCACGCCAATGCGGTAAGCATTTAATCCAAGTTTTCCGGCTGCTTCCTGGTCCTTTATATAAAAGTTTCAGTAGTCTACGCCGTTTTCCGGCAAGTCGCCGCTAACTATACCGCGCCTAATGTTTTCAGCGTCATGGACCCAAGCAAACCAGTTAGTGTTGGCATTCACGCTTTTGCCAGAAGGGTCGCCCATCTCAAACTGGAAGCCGCTTTCCGAACCCCCCATAAGAACCTTTCACCGAATCTCAAACAGTGCCACTCCACAAAGGCTAAAGGAGCGGCGGTGGGTCACTGAGGTTCGACGCCCAGAATCCACCAGCTCCCCCAAACCCTACACTCGTACCCGCACCCCCTTGAGCGCTGAACGTCCAGGCTTAGGTTGCTCCCTCCCGGGCCTAGCCCGGTTCACCTGGCAAACGCTGGAGCAAGCTTCCCTACGGAAGCCGCCCAGCGACCGCCAGCCCCAAGGGACGGGTAGTCACTGCTTCGGAATTGGGGTTGCGGGTGGCCACTGGCGCCTCAGCCTCAGCTTTCGGCCCGTCATATAGAGGGTTTACGGTACAGGGGACCCCTAGCCCCCCGCCTAAGACCCACCGCCAAAACATTCATGAGCAAAACAAAACCTATAAAACTTTACCTTTTACTCGCACACCGCTTTTTAAAATGTTTGTCTGCAGGTTTTAGGCAGACTTTCAAGTTCAACCATATCCACTGGCACGCCAAGTTCAAGTTCTAATCTTGCATTTAAATCCAGGAGCTCTTCAAAACTTAGTTTTGGGTTTGAGCTTATGCAAAAGGTCTATGTCCCTCACGTAATCCCTGGTGGTTAGGCTTCCGAAAATTATTGCAAGCTTCATCCGTTTATTTCGTGCCACAAACCCTTTAATTTTTCTGATGATTTCTTTCTTTTCTTTTTAGCTAAACTTATAAAGTCTTATCTGGTCATAAGTCGATTGCATATCTATCCATCACTTTTTAAAAATTATCAACGGCCTTGAAATCACCCTTAATGGCATTGTATACTTAATTGTCGTCTATTATCCAATAACGATGAACTAACAGATTTCTTAAACGCACCATAGCCGCTAAATACTTACGCAATTGCAGACGCCTTCTTCCTCTAATATTTTGAAGCACTGCGAGTAGGGGTTAGGGGTGCGGTTAAGGTCTTCCGTCGCAATTTGAAAGCATAAGCTTCCTAAACTTCAGCAAGAACTATAATATGGTAACGGATAGCATATTTTTCATTAAGGCTTAACTCTACATAAGGTTTTGAGGTTGAACTTTTTAATTCATTTATTGTTTCAAGGATTTCGATGATTCTCTGCTTTATATGCTCAATGATTACAGGATTTCAACCAGCAGAAAATAATAAACTTAAAAGATAATAATAACGTTATCTGCTGTAAGCCTTTTTAAAAATATTGAAGGTTGCTGTTCAGCCATTCAATGTATGGTTCGAAGCCTTCCACCATTGGCAGTGCTATTATTTCTGGTGTTTGGTAGCTGTGGATGGCTTTCACTTTCTCGGCGAGTTTGGCGAATAGGTCTTTTTTGGTTTTCATTAGGATTAGGTGTTCTTGGGCTGTGTCGATTTTGTTTTGCCACCAGAAGAGCGAATGGACTGGCCCGATTATGTTGGCGCATGCAATTATCCTTTCAGCCAATAGTGCATGCGCAATTTTTTCTGCTTCTTCTTTGCTTGACGTTGTAGTTAAGACAATTATGTAGTTGTTATCCATTTGAGACCGCCTCTGTGTGGTGTGTGAAGGGAAGTCATTTATCTTGATTAAGAGAACTTGTTTTAAGGCTTTAACGGTTGTTGGCGGTGGGCTGAATGGTGAAGACTATTGGCGTTGTTACCAGCGGCGGTGATGCTCCGGGGATGAATGCGGCTATTAGGGCGGTTACGCGCTTGGCTAGTGCCTTAGGTTTTAGGGTTTTGGGTTTTGAGAGAGGCTGGGAAGGCTTAATCAATAACCTTTTTAGACTTTTGACGCCCCGCTCTGTCGGCGGAATAATTCAGTTGGGCGGCACTATTCTTTTGACTTCTCGTTGTCCAGAATTTAAAACGTGGGAAGGCATTAGGAAGGCTGCTGATAATCTTGCCGCTGACAATGTGGATGGACTCGTTGTTATTGGTGGGGAGGGCTCTTTCAGGGGCGCCTTAGAGCTCAGCCGTGAAACAGGCGCCTTAATTGTTGGGGTTCCAGCCACGATAGATAACGATGTTTACGGTTCGGATGAAACTATTGGTTTTGACACGGCTGTTAATACGGCTGTTGCTGAAATTGATAAGATTAGGGATACCGCCATATCCCATGAAAGGGTCTTTGTTGTTGAGGTTATGGGACGTCGAAGAGGCTTTTTAGCGGCGACCGTGGGCTTGACTGTTGGCGCCGAAGTCATCTTGGTTCCAGAAGTCTCAATAGACATGGAGGAAGTCTTTAGAACTGTTAAGGAGAACGCAGCCAAGGGCAAGCGGTCTGGCATAATTGTGGCAGCTGAAGGTGTTGGCGACACCCGCAGAATAGCCGAAGAAATTGAGGCTAAAACGGGAGCAGAGGTTAGGTTAAGCATTGTCGGCTATGCCCAGCGGGGTGGAAGCCCAACCGCCAGAAGCCGCTTATTGGCAAGCCTATTCGCAGAAGAAGCAGTCCAACTAATCATGCAAGGTGTTGGAAACCGTGTGGTCGGATTACAGAAAGGCCTAATTACAAACATAAGCCTAGAAGAAACATGCAAAAACCAAAAAACCCTAGACACGAGGCTCTTGAAACTGGCGAAAACATTGGCAACATAACACTTAAAACTCAACATTTAAGAAATTGATGTCCTCTTTAAGCTTTATGAAAATCTAGAAGAAAGATGGAGAGCCCAGCTTTTGGGGTTCTTCGGCGAGAAATGGATGGCGGAGATAATGACGATACAAGATTTGGAGAAGTCGAGTGTTGACGAAAGTTTAGGCTGGGCTCTGCCGAGCACTGAGGAATTTTTAACTTTGCCGGTCGAGGAGCTTCTTTCACGCTTAAAGACTTCGTTGAATGGACTTTCCTCTGAAGAGGTGGAAAGGCGTATTGAAGTTTTTGGCTATAATGAGCTTGTTAGGAGAAAAAGGAGAGCAATTGTCATTGATCTTCTTTCCCATTTCAAAAGTCCGTTGATAATAATTCTTCTTATCGCTGGGCTGGTTTCCGGCTTTTTTGGAGAGGTTATAAATGCAACTATTATATTTGTTATCGTCACGTTCAGCGTGGTCTTAGACTTTTATCAAGAATCTAAGGCTGAAAGGACGGCTGAAATGTTGAAGCAGAGGGTGGCGACAACAGCCACTGTTCTGAGGGATGGAGTTAAAAGGGAGGTTAGGCTTGCGGAGATCGTTCCTGGAGACATTGTATTCCTTTCAGCAGGCGACATTGTGCCTGCGGACGCCCGAGTTATAAGTGCAAAAGATTTATTCGTGAACCAGTCTGCATTGACTGGTGAATCTTTTCCCGTTGAGAAGACTGGCTTGCCGCTGAAATCTTATGACCCGTCGATAACGGAGTGGAGCAACTATCTTTTTATGGGCACTTCTGTTGTGAGCGGGACAGCAACTGCTGTTGTCGTGAAAACTGGTAGCCTAACAGAGTATGGGAAAATTGCGAGGAAGCTTGTGGAAAGAG